>NZ_RZSB01000151.1:0-9791 GCF_004023285.1 Mesorhizobium sp. M2A.F.Ca.ET.067.02.1.1 | reverse complement strand
CTCCTTTGTGATTTCGACCGTTCCTTCGCCCGAGCCTTTCAAGCAGGGCTCGAAGGCGCTCGGGAAGCTGACGGTCAACCCGAAAAAGTGGCCACGCGCGCAGGTGCCGTCGCAAAACCTCGCTGGAAAACTGCCGCCTCAGCAACCTGGCGAGAGCTTCGTTGTGACGTCGATCCTGGGCCATTTCACGCAGTCCTGATCACTGCGAAACCGGAAGCGACTGGACTTGTTCCGCTGCGCAATCGTGATTTGTCATCGCAGCGGCGGTCGCCCGTGAGCGGGTTGTGGCGCGATGAGCTCAATTGAACTCAGAGAGCATCGCTTCCTGAAGGAACATAAGCGCCGCTCGCCGGTTTGGTCCGCGGCGGCATCCCCCCAGCCCGCCGCCATCGGGGTTCCAATCCTCCCGATAGAAGCCCGCCCGCTCCCCTCCGGGCGGGCTTCTCCATTTTGAGAGATTGGCTTCAGCACAGGAGAGACAGTCATGGCAGGCAAGACAACGCACGACCAGCAGCAACGCATCATCGAGGAGCGCGTCAACACCAAGAACGCCGGAAAGGATTTCAACGCCAGGGAAGAGCTGAAGCGGCCAAGCCAGGAGCGGGCCACCCGCGAGAAAGGAAGCGGGTTGAAAGCTGGCGAGCGCGATCTGATCGATCCTGACGACAGGCAGATGCTGCGCGGCGAGAATCAGGAGTCTCCGCACCGGAAACGACGCGGCGATTGATGGGCGTCGGCCGGAAAAGCGCGGCGGGTTGGGGAAAACCGCCCACATTTTCCTGGAATTGCCCTAAAGATTAGGGGGTTCGTCGGAAGGCGGTTCCGAGACAATCGGCAGTTTCGAGCGCACCAGACGCTCGGTGCGGCGCAGCAATTCCCGGGAGCGCTTGATCGCGTCCTTGCTGCCCTGGACGAGTTGATCCTGGAAGGGTTCGCGTGCCCGGGGCAACGCAGTTCTGGCTTGGCGCATAGCGCTCTCCCGTTTTCAGACGGGAGCGCGTTCGTCGTCTCTCAGCCGCTAATGGTGTCCATTGGGGGTTACCAGCGATCTGGACAATCTAGGGCTCGTTCGATCTCAGTCAAGTTGCCCGTCATCGGCAATGCCCGGTTTGATTGGTTCCGAATCGCTGCCAACTGCTGGGCGAGGGCCCTGGATTGCTCCACATGCGCCCAAGCCAATTCCCGCATGCGGCTGTTTTAGGAGCGCAGGGCCTTTGCCCGTGCGATGACCAGAGAATTTGCGTCGAAAATATCCATGGCGACAACAAATGCGGACCGCGAATGAAGGTTCCAGTCCGGACAACCGCAAAGTCGAATTTCAGCCCCGGCCGCCGCATGGCGGGATGCGCCTGGCGCCTCGGCCAAGGTGGACAACGCAATCGGCGCCCAAGGGGGCAGGGCGGTTTCAGCGGCGCCGGCGAGATAGAGCGGCCGCCTCGCCCAATCCTGAACGGCTCAGCAAAAAGGGCGCTGCCGCGCGGCAGCGCCCTTTGCTTCGGGCAGTCGGCTGTCACCAGCCTTGGCGGCCGTACCAGTCATCGATGTCGCGGCGCACGCGATCCTTCTCGATGCCGTAGCGTTCCTGGATCTTGCCTTCGAGCTGGTCGCGCTTTCCGGCGATGCGATCGAGATCGTCGTCGGTGAGCTTGCCCCACTGTTCCTTGACCTTGCCCTTCACCTGCTTCCAATTGCCTTCGACGCGGTTCCAATCCATTTGCCGTACCTCCTGTTGGACATGCAGGGCTAACGGCAGCGCGGTCGCGAAGTTCCTGCAGACAAGTCTTTTTCTCCGGGCGGGAACATTCGCCAGGCGCCGCTGTTCTGGAAGGCAGGATGGCGCGCAGCCCCGCTCCCCCCGCGAGAGGCGCGCCACCGACCGGGTCCAGACCCGAGCAAGCCCGCCTCGGCCGTCCCTCGCCGGGGCGGGCTCTGTTGTGACGAGATTGGAAGGATCATGCTTCACGAGGCAGCAAAGATCGCCGAGCAGGCTCATCGAGGGCAGAAGGACAAGACCGGTCGGCCCTATATCGAACATCTGAGGCGCGTTGCCGATGCCGTCGAGACGTTGGACGAAAAGACCGTCGCCTACCTGCACGACATTGTCGAGAAAGGCGACGGCTGGACCTTTGAGAGGCTGCAGGGCGCTGGTTTCGGCCTGCCGGTGGTGGCTGCGGTCGATGCGCTGACGCGGCGCATGGACGAGAGCGAGGAAGGTTTTCTCTACCGCGCCGCCTCGAACGGGCTGGCATTGCCGGTGAAGATAGCCGATCTGCGAGACAATCTCTGGCAGGCCCACCAGGCGGGCGTCGCGCCCGAGAAGTACGAAACCGGCCTTGCCATCCTCGACCATCTGGATTCCAGGGGCTGAACCCGGCTTAATCCCGGGGTGAGGAAGCGATCAACTTGGCCTCGCGGACAAGGGAACTCCAGTGCAGGCCGATAAGGCGGACGAGATCGCGTGCCTGTGCTTCGCTGATGCCCGTCTCCCGCACCAGTCGCTTCACCACGTCGTGAGAGGTTGGATTGTTGTCCCTTTTGGCCATTGCTGCCCCATTCAGGAACCGCGCTCGTCGAATCAGGAAACCAACGCTCTGTCGGATCGACCGTTCCGGCGGGAACTGCTTTGGTTTGGACGGACCGCGGCTTGAAGTATTATGCCCGGGCCCCTTGCCGCTGAGGAAATTAATAGCTATATAGGGTAAATCGATCTTGCTGAAAGAACGTTGTTTTCGCGCAAAATGCGCCCCTGCGATCTTCCCTCTCAATTTCGAAGAATTCGTCGCTTGGCGGTTGCCGAGCGCGTACAATTTTGCGTCGATTTGTAAGGAGATCGCAATGACTACTGGAACGGTGAAGTTTTTCAATTCCACCAAGGGTTTCGGCTTTATCGAGCAGGGCGGCGGTCAGCCGGACGTGTTCGTTCACATCTCGGCCGTCGAGCGCGCAGGGCTGCGTTCCCTCGTCGAAGGCCAGAAGGTCAGCTTCGACGTCGTGAAGGATGCCCGCAGCGGCAAAAGCGCGGCCGAGAATCTGCAAGCCGCCTGATCACAGCGCCTCGCGGTCGTTGACCACGGATGTACTGGCATAGGCCGCGGAGGCGCGTTGGAGAAGGTCGGGCTTTGCCCGGCCTTTTTTGATTAAGGAGATGACAATGAAGTCGCTACCGGATACCGGCCTGTTCAAGCCGGTCCCATCCCGCACGGAAGCCAAGACCGACACGACCTCTCGTGTCGCTCGGCAGATTCAGGACCTGGAAGCCAAGGAGAGGGCGGCCAAGACCGAGCGCTTGCGCGCGGCCAGGCTGGCGCAGGAAGCCGAAGCGCCAGTGGCGCTGCCAAGGAAAGCCGCTCCAAAGCGCCCGAAGAAGGGCTAGTTCCTCAACACAGTGATGTTGAACATTGCAGGCTTCAAGGGCAAGGCTATCAAGGTCCGCTGGGTAGTCAGCGCAAACGTTGGCGATGAGCTGGACGCTTCTGAACCTCGTCATTCTAGGGCGGAGCAAGGAGCGAAGCGACGCGCGCAGACCCTGGAATCCATTCCGTTACCTGGACCGAAGTGTGCAACGGTGCAGAATTTGTGGACCGCCGCGGCGCTTCCAAGTCACGGCATGGATCCTTGGGTCTGCGCGCGTCGCTTCGCTCCTTGCTCCGCCCGTGGATGACGATCGCGATAGGCGTCTCGGCCAATCGCCAAGGCCGTGGCATCCGTTCCGAGGGGCGCGGTCGATTGGGGTCGTCCAGACGCGACGCGCCTAGCACCGTTTCATATGCAGCACGTCGATGCTGATCTCACCGCCGGACATGCGCCCATCCAGCACCTTTTCGAGGTCGTTGCGATTGTCGGGCTTAAGGACCTCCGGCAGGTCGAGCGCCGTCAGGGCCTCGTCGTCGAACTCGATCGGCGCCCCGTAGAGCTGTGATACCTCCATCACCAGGCTTTCGATGTCCTCGCGGGCGATGTTCTCGGCCAGATGATCCAGCCTGATTTCTTCGGAAATTCGGATGATGTTGACGATACCCTTGGTCCACAAGGCCTGTTGCACCTTGTGGTGGGCGTCGTCGCGCAAGCGGATTGAAAATCGTCGGAACATGGACTGCCTCCTTCCCTGGAGGTTATCCCTCGATTTCCACCATGCGCCAGACGGTCACGGAATGCAAGCAAAAAATTCAAAAAGCTATAAGAAAATCAATAAGTTAGCATAGAACAACAAATGTGGTTTCGGCCCATCGTTGGTATCGTTAGCCTGTGCCGTCTTTCACAGCTTGGTCATTCTTGACGTCCTATGCCACAAACCCTACTTCTACTCACAATGAGGCATTTACTCATTCGCAGCGTTTTTGTCTGTGATGGAGGCAGGCATGGCTGAGCTGGAACGGCCGCAAAGGTTGCAGATCATGCTGACCGAAGAGGAACTGGCGGCGCTGGAGAACTGGCGTTTCGAAAAGCGCATGCCGAGCCGTTCGGCCGCGGTCCGCGAACTTTTGCGTCGAGGGCTGGCGTCGGATGGGTTCCTCACGGCGAATGCGGGCGTGAAATCGCAGGATTTCGGCGTGATATCTGCGGACAGGCCGGCCGGCGATAGCCCCGGCGACAGCAAGCCGTAAGCGGATGCGATCCAGCGGATATGTTGCCTTGATTGCGGGCGGCCCTATTTGATGCGCATGACCGGTACAGGGGGGATCTTTCGTCCGAACGCCAATGCCGATGCTCGCCTCGCGGCGATCGTCGACTCTTCCTATGACGCCATCATCGGCAAGGACCTCAACAGCGTCATCACCGATTGGAACTACGCGGCCGAGCGCATGTTCGGCTACAGCGCGGAGGAGGTGATCGGCAAGTCGATTCTGATCTTGATCCCCGATCACATGCACAGCGAGGAAACCGAGATCATCGGCCGTATCCGCCGGGGCGAGGGCGTAGGCAGCCTTGAGACGACGCGCAAGCGCAAGGACGGCTCGTTGATCGCCGTGTCGATCACCGTCTCTCCCATCAGGAACAACGCAGGCGAGATCGTCGGCGCCTCGCAGATCGCCCGCGACATCACGTCCGCCAAGGAAAGCGAGCGCCGCATCCGGCTGCTGATGCGCGAGGTCAATCACCGCGTGAAGAACCAGTTCGCGGTGATCCTGTCGATGGTCAGGGAAACCAGCAAGCGCTCGACCGATCCGGCTGAGTTCGAGCAGATGATCCGCGCGCGCATCATGGCGCTGTCGCGCTCGCACGACCTTCTGGTGACCTCGGAATGGGCCGGCGCCAGCCTGTTCGACCTCGTTCAGGAGCATCTGAAGCCCTTCGGCCATGAGGAACGCATCTCGCTGTCCGGGCCGCTGCTGACGCTGCAGTCGAATGCGGTGCAGAATCTCGGCATGGCCTTCCATGAGCTCGGCACCAACTCGTCCAAATATGGCGCCCTTGCCGTCGACGTGGGCCATGTGGAAATCACCTGGAAGGTCGAGATGGGTCCGGACGCGCGGCGGCGGTTTCATCTTCTGTGGCAGGAGACGTCCAGCGCGGCAGGAATTGGGGTCGCTGAGAGGAATGGCAAGGAGAAGGGGGTCGCCGAACGAAAAGGGTTCGGCACGGTGGTGCTGCAGCGGGTGGCTCCGCAGTCGCTGAGCGGTTCTTCCAGCCTCGAACGCTCGGACGGCAGTTTGAAATGGGCGCTCGACGCGCCGCTCGAGGCAATCATCGTTCCGCAGCTCGGCGCCGATACCGACGGCGACATCGCCGTTTGAGCGTCGGATCGATCGCGGTGGCCGGCGCCAGCGTGATTTGCACCTTGCCGTCTGGCGGATGAGATCGGTCTGGGCGGGCCGCGGCCGCTCAGGCCCTCCTTGCAGCGCTGCAAAAGCGTAATTATATCAATCGTGAGCGTGCAATGTCCACGCGGATACAGTTGCTTTGGTCAAGCTCCATGGAGGTTGTCATGGCAATGATGGAAACAAGAAAGAGCCTGGACTGGATTACTCTGGTCCTCGCGATCTGCCTCTTCATCTCACCCTGGGTCATCGGATTCACCGCGGCGATGGTGCCCGCGTGGAACGCCTGGATCGTCGGCGTTCTGCTCGGCGGGCTGGCGCTGGCGTCGCTTTCGGTGTTCGCCGAGTGGGAAGAATGGGTCAGCGCGGTCCTCGGGCTCTGGCTGATCGTGTCGCCCTGGCTCCTGGGCTTTGCGGCTGACACGAATGTCATGACCACGCATGTCGTCCTCGGCGTGCTGGTGGTCGTGGCATCGGCCTGGGCCGTCTGGGACTTCCGTCATCCTCACGCGCATGCGTGAGCGGTGATCGGTCGGGAGCCCGCCGCGCGAGCGGCGAGCTCCTCGAATTTTGATCTTCTCGGGCATGGGGTAAGGCGGCGGTGTTGCGGCTTCACGCAATTGCTGCAACCGGAAACCTTTTCGTGCATTCTTGGGAATGGTCTCGATGCTCCACCCCGACACCCCCGCCAAATGCTGCTCCTATTGCGGCGGCCGCGACCATGATTTCGAAGAATGCCCGAAGCGCAAGGCCGACGCCGAGAAGGAAGAGGCGGCGCGGGTGGCCAGCTCCAAGCCTCCGCTCGCCAGCGGGCGCTATGGCAGCCCCCCGCCCCAACGTAAGTGACCGGCGCCCGTTGCCTGTTGGGGTGGATTTCCCGGCGCCGGCCCGGCGAATCGAAGTTCGCCGCACCATCAAAGTGAGCTGTCTGGGCGGGCTCCGCGACCGCAAATTCTGACAGTGCACAGGCTTATTTTAGCGTTGCTGCATCTTTTTTAAGTGACGTTCAGGGCCCGCTGGCCAGATCGGCGGGCGGTCTTTAGTGAAGGGTTATCGGTCGCCATCGACGATCGCCGAACCTTGTTAGCAAGCCGGCTCTCAAATTTTAATGCGGCTGCTATCCCTTCGTCTCACAATGGCACATGTCGAATTACAGGTTCGAGGTCATCCGAAACGGGCAGTGCCTGGGTGATGCCTGGGTCGATCTCGGCAGTTTGAGCGAGATGCGACGAGAAGCGCTCAAGGCTCTGCACGACATCGCCGTCGACGAAATGGCTTCAAGCGACTTGGATGAAACGGTGACCGTGTCCGTCCATGATGAAGTCGGCAGGCCTGTCTATTCTGCTACGCTCAGCGTCTCCCAGACGCTGCCAGCGATCCACCACGTCGGTCGCTAGCCAGCGCCGGGTCGCTTATTTTAGTTGGGAGTAACAAAAGTTATCGCCAAGCCTCGCACAGCCCGGTCATTGTTCGAGCTCTCCGCTGCCCTGAAGCGGAGGATGGGAGGAGCCAGCCTTTGGCTGGCGGGCAAAAGGCAGGCCACTTGGCCCGTTGCGCGGACCGCAGGCTGCTGCGACGGGCCAAGGTGGTCTGACCCAATAAAGGCGGCCCATGTCGCCTGCTTGTTGGCCTTTCCGACCTACTCATAGCCCTGACTTTTTCTGGGACGATCGAAGACCGGGCGTTGAACCGGTCTATGATCGCGACGGAGGTGCGCGGGTGGCGGATATCATCTCAATCAGGATAGGTGCGCGGCCTGCCGGTCGGCGCTCGGCGGCACGCTTGCGGCTTTGCGCTTTCATGGCGATCGCGGGTTTCATGATCGCCGGTCCGGCCGCGGAGCAGGTCTTCGGGGTACAATCGCCGTGGCTGCGTTCCTGGACCATGTTCAGCGCGATCGGGCTGGGCGTCATCGACGCTTCCTTCGAAATCCGCGCGCCCGACGGCGCGCTTGTCCCGCTCGACCGTTTCGAGATGCTCGGCGCGCCCCGCAATGGAGGGCTGAAGTGGATCCAGAACCGAGAGGACCTGGCTTCCGTCATCAAGCGGCTCTGCACGGTCGCAGGGCAGGGCGCCGACATCCGTGTCCGCGCCCGGCTGGGCATGCGCGGCGGCTGGCAGACGATCCATACCGATGCCGAAAATGCCTGCGCCGGCTGACGCCCTCGCCGACTGGCGTCCGGCGCCAGCCATGGCGGCGCGCTTCGCCGGCTGGGCGGCCGGCACGGAAGGCTCGTCGCGTTCGTCCGCGCTGATCCGCATCGGCTTGGCAATGCTGTTCTGGTCGCGCTGGGCGACCGAGCTGCTGTTCTATAGGGACCAGTCGCCTGCCGGCCTGTTTCTGGCAGCCAACTTCTTCCTCGCCACGACGCTGCTCTTCGTCGGCTATCATAGCCGCCTCGCCGCTGTCTGGACCGGCTCCGTCGGGCTGGCGATGTATTATTATTTCGGCTTCGAGCTCGGCCGCGAGCCCTGGACCCACCACCATGCCTATCTGCTAGCGATCGCGGCGCTCCTGATCGCGCTCACCCCCTGCGACCGCTCCTATTCGTTGGACCGCTATTTGGCCGTGACTCGGGCCGAGTGCGCGGGCGTTCCGCCGCCGGCGGAGCGCGGCAACCTGTGGGGGCTGCGGCTGATCGTGGTGCAGCTCTCGGTGCTCTATTTCTTCGCCGCCTTCGACAAGTCGAACCACGCTTTTCTGAGCGGCGCGCGGCTCGAGCAGATATTCCTCTGGTTTTACGCCGGTTCGGACTATCGGTCCGGCCTTGCCTGGCCTGCTACCATCATGTCCGTCGCCGTGGTCGTGCTCGAATATTGCCTTGCCTTCGGCCTGCCGTTACGCGCCACGAGGCGCTATCTGGTCCTGCCGGGCCTGGCCTTCCACGCCATCATCTATGTGACGCTGCCGGTCTACACGTTCAGCGCCACCATGGCGTTGCTCTATCTCGCTTATTTCGATGCCGATGCCGTGGACAGGGTGATCGCGCGTCTCCAGGGGATCGGATCGGCGGCGACCGCCGGAGGGGAAATTTCGTGAAGCGTGGTTCGTTGTTCCCGGGCGCGGTCGTCGCCGCCGCCGGCTTGGCCATGGTCTGCGGCACGGCCCGTGCCGGCGATGCGAGTGACTATTATCCCAGGTGGACATGGGATTCCTTCGCAGGCGGCCAGATGAACACATCGCTGCTGGTGTTCCGCGACCTCAACAGGAACGGCGTCTACGATCTGGGCGACCGGCCGATGTCGCGCGTGGCTGTCGAGCTCGACAGGCCGAACGCCGGCACCATCATGCGACTGACCAATGCCGGCGGCTTCGCCAACTTCCGCATGTCGGCCATGCACCGCGATTTCGAAGTCGTCGATCCCGGGCACTATGCGTTCCGCGTCGTGCCGCCGCCAGCCTATTCGGTCACCACCGGCAACGCCTCGCAGGAAAGCGACTATGTCGTTTCGCCCGGATCGCCGGGCGACATGATTGCAAAGACCACGACCCACCCCGTCGGGCTTGCGGCGGATCTGACGATCAGCGGCGCGGTCGCCGCCGGGGCGCGCGTTTCGCTGACAGGGCCGGATGGCGTCGGCATCGCCGCCAAGGTCGGTCCGGACGGGCGTTTCAGCGCAGCCGTGGAGCCCGGCGAATGGCTGGTCGATTTTTCGGCCGCCGGGGCGACCGAGCGGCGGCATGTGGTGGTCGGCACGGCGCCGGTGGTGCTCTCGACGTTCTCCGGCAAGGGCGGACCGGCCGAGGCGCCGCTGCCCCCGGAGCATGTCGTCGGCTTCGACGACCTGATGACGTCGCCCGGCGTGTTCGAGGTCCTGTCGGGCTATGGCGGGCTCAACTGGTACAACCTCGTTGCCATGCACCAGCGCTTCACCGACGGTCCGGGCTACGTCAACACCACCATGTCGGGCGAATTCATCGCCTACAACAGCTCAGGCCATCCCGCGCAGGTGTTCAGCGACAAACCGTTCGATTTCACCGGCGCCTATTTCGGCGCCGGTGAAATCGAACGGTTTGTCGCTGAACACCTG
>NZ_RZSB01000150.1:0-9806 GCF_004023285.1 Mesorhizobium sp. M2A.F.Ca.ET.067.02.1.1 | reverse complement strand
CTTCGATCTCGCGCAGCTTGATGATGGCGCCCATGATGTTGCGGGTGCGCGGCTCGATCAGCACCGGCTTGCCGGCCGCCGCGGTGTCGACTGCGCCCGCCGGCGGTTCAGGCATGGCGAAGTCGGCGTCGGTCTTGGCTTTCATGACGAACGAGCCGTCAGGATTGATCAGGGCGGCGTGCGCCAGTCCGCGGCCAACGGCTTCCTTGTTCAACAGATCGAGGAAACCACTACGGTCGAGGCCGTAGAGCGTGCGCGAGGCATCGAGATCGTATGCCATCGACAATGTCGTGCCCTGCAGGTTGCGCGCGTTCTCCTGCACATAGGCGTCGGCGATCGACAGGGACGAGTTGACGATCGTCTTGGTGCGGATCTCGAACCAGCGGTCAAGGCCGATGTCGAGCGTGATCGAGGCGATGATCGCCACCATGATGGCCGGGATTGCGGCAACCAGCGCGAACATCGCGACGATGCGCACATGAAGCCGCGAGGCGGCCCTGCCGTGGCGCCGCGCCAGGACGATGCGGCGCACCTCGCGGGCGATCAGCGCGATCAGGAACAGAACGAAGACGGCATTGGCCGCGACCAGGGCCCAGGTCGTGTCGGCGGTCGGCGCGATCGGCGTTGCGCCGACCAGGATAGCAAACGAGATTGCCGCCGTGATCACCGCGCCGGCGATGGCCACCACGCCGGGCAGCGCCAGCAGCCGTCGGCCGTCACGTGTGCCAGCCTGGCTGAAAAGCGGTTGGTTCAGGGTCGGAGCCTCAGCTGCCATATCGCGGTACAGAGTCGGTCATTGCGTCGGATGTATGCAACGCATTGTGGCGATTATGCAACAAGTGTGGCCGAGGACGAAATCTTTCCCCCGTCAATTCGCCAATTATTGCAAGCACGAGGCTGCGCTATGGCTGCCTGGACGACTTGTATACGTTGACGCCAAGCTCGCGGATCTTCTTGCGCAGCGTGTTGCGGTTGAGCCCCAAAAGCTCCGCCGCCTTGATCTGGTTGCCGCGCGTCGCCGTCATCGAGGCCAGCACCAGCGGATATTCGACCTCGGCGAGAATGCGCTGGTAAAGCCCCGACGGGGGTAATTCGCCGGCGAAGGAGGCGAAATAGCGCTGCAGGAAATGCTCGACCGCCTGGCCGATCGACAGATCGTCGGGAATGAGCGCGCCGCCGTCCGGCACGACTGGCCTCTCGCCGGTCTTGAGCTCAGACTCGATGATTTCCGACGAAATCTCGTCCTGCGAGTAGAGGGCGGCCAGCCGGCGCACCAGGTTTTCCAGCTCGCGCACATTGCCCGGCCAGGGATAGCGCTTCATGAGCTCGATGCCGCCGGACGAAATCCGCTTGGTCTGCAGGCCCTCGCTGGCGCCCTGCTTGAAGAAGTGCCGCACCAGGTCGGGAATGTCCTCGGAACGCTCGCGCAGCGCCGGCAGCCTCAGCGGCACAACATTAAGGCGATAGAACAGGTCTTCGCGGAAGAGGCCCTGATTGATCAGCGTGCGCAGGTCCTTGTTGGTGGCCGCGACGATGCGCACGTCGGTCTTGATCGGCGTGCGTCCGCCGACCGTCGTGTATTCACCCTGCTGCAGGACGCGAAGCAGCCGGGTCTGCGCTTCCATCGGCATATCGCCGATCTCGTCGAGGAACAGCGTGCCGCCCTCCGCCTGCTCGAAGCGGCCGCTGGAACGGTTCTGCGCGCCGGTGAAGGCGCCCTTCTCGTGGCCGAACAGTTCCGATTCGATGAGGTCGCGCGGGATCGCCGCCATGTTGATGGCCACGAACGGGCCGCCGCGGCGGCGGCCATATTCGTGCAGCGCGCGCGCCACCAGCTCCTTGCCGGTGCCGGACTCGCCGCTGATCATGACCGTGAGATCGGTCTGCATCATGCGTGCCAGCATGCGGTAGATGTCCTGCATGGCGGCGGAGCGGCCGACCAGCGGCATCGTTTCCGGCTGGTCTTCGGCGCGGGCGTCGAGCTTCGGCCGCTTCGGCTCGGACAGCGCCCGGTTGACGATGTTGAGCAGCTCGGTGAGGTCGAACGGCTTCGGCAGATATTCATAGGCGCCCGTTTCGGAGGCGCGGATGGCGGTCATGAAGGTGTTCTGGGCGCTCATGACGATGACCGGCAGCTCGGGCCGCGCCTTCTTGATGCGCGGCAGCATGTCGAAGGCGTTTTCGTCCGGCATCACCACATCGGTGATGACGAGATCGCCTTCGCCAGCCGCCACCCAGCGCCACAGGGTCGAGGCGTTCGAGGTGACGCGCACCTCGTGGCCGACGCGCGACAGCGCCTGGTTGAGCACGGTGCGGATGGCCGCATCGTCGTCGGCGACCAGAATATTGCCGCGAACGCTCATTTGCGGTCTCCTTCTGCTTCAGCGCCTGAGCCGGGCGAAGTCTCCTTCCAGGCCGGCATCAGGACGCGGAACGTGGTGCCCCGCGCGGTCGAATCGCATTCGATGATGCCACCATGCTCGCCGACGATCTTGGCGACCAGCGCCAGCCCGAGGCCGGAACCATTCGGCTTGGTGGTGATGAACGGATCGAACAGGATCGGCAGGATGTCTTCCGATACGCCGGGACCGTTGTCATGCACGCAGAATTCCAGCGGCAGCGAGACGCGGTCCTGCGTTCCAGGTACGGAAACGCGGATGCCGGGACGAAATGCCGTCGACAGCACGATCTCCCCCTGCGGATCCGATCCAATCGCCTCGGCGGCATTCTTGACCAGGTTGAGGAAGACCTGGATCAGCTGGTCGCGGTTGGCGAAGACCGGAGGCAGTGATGGATCATATTCCTCCAAGATCTTGATTCGCCTAGCAAAACCGTTCTTAGCGATCGCCTTCACGTGGTCGAGAACGACGTGAATGTTGACGGGATAGCGCTCGATCGGCCGCTCGTCGGAAAACACTTCCATACGGTCGACCAGCGAGACGATGCGGTCGGTTTCGTCCGTGATCAGGCGGGTGAGCGCCCGGTCCTCGTCGGAAGCCGAGAGTTCGAGCAACTGGGCCGCGCCCCTGATGCCGGAGAGCGGGTTCTTGATCTCGTGCGCCAGCATGGCGGCCAGGCCGGTGACGGAGCGCGCAGCACCGCGATGCGTCATCTGGCGGTCGATCTTGTCGGCCATCGACCGTTCCTGGAACATCACGACGACGGAACCCGGAAACTCCGGCACAGGAGCGACATAGAGATCGACCATCTTCTCGATGCCGAGGCGCGGCGACGAGACGTCGACGCGGTATTCGTTGACCGGCGCACGGCGCTCGCGCACCTGGTCGACCAGCGTCAGCAGCGGGCTTCCGAAGGGCACCAGCTTGGACAGCGTGTTGCGGGCAAGCATGGTCGCGCTGGAGCGGAAGAAATCCTCGGCATCCGCGTTGGCAAAAGTGATGAAGCCGTCGGGATCGACCATGATCACCGGGCGGCGGATGGTGTTGAGCACGATGTTGGCGGCGTCCGCCACCTGCTGCGGGGCATTGGCCTTCATGCAGCGCTCCGCAGGCTGTCCAACGGCAAGCTGTCGGTGAATACGCGGCGCAATTCGGCGACGATCTCCGCCGGTTCGAACGATGTGAGGATACGTTTGCGCTGCTCGGCGCGAACACCTGGAGCATGGCGGTCAAGATACCAGCCGAGATGCTTGCGCGCCTGGCGCAGGCCGCTTTCGACGCCGTAGAGCGCGAGCATGTCGTCGTAATGCGAGACGACGTAATCGGTTAACTCTTGCGGCGTCAGTGGAATGCCCTGTGTCTTTGCGCCGCCCGCGGCCGTCGCAATACCGCCGGCGATCCATGGCGCGCCATAATGCGCGCGGCCGATCATCACCGCGTCGGCGCCGGATTGATCGAGGATCGCCGTTGCTTCCTCAGGCGAGCCGACATCCCCGTTCGCCACCACGGGAATTGACACGGCTTGCTTGACGCGCGCGATGGCGCGCCAGTCGGCCCTGCCCTGGTAGAACTGACAGCGCGTGCGGCCATGCACGGTCACCATGCTGACGCCGGCCTGTTCGGCGCGCCGCGCCAGCATCGGAGCGTTGAGAGCGCTTTCGTCCCAGCCCAGCCGCATCTTGACCGTCACCGGCACCGAGACGGCGCCGACCACCGCCTCGATCAGGGACAGCGCATGATCGAGGTCGCGCATCAGCGCCGAACCGGCATAACCGCCGGTCACCTTCTTCGCCGGGCAGCCCATGTTAATGTCGATGATATCGGCGCCCTCGCCCGCCGCGATTCGCGCGCCCTCGCCCATATGGGCGGCCTCACGGCCGGCCAGCTGCACCATATGTACCGGCAGGCCGGAATGACGTATACGCAGGTCGCAGCCCGCCCTGCCCTTGGCCAGTTCGCCGCTCGCCACCATTTCCGACACGACCAGCCCCGCGCCATGCGCGTGGGCGCGCAGCCGGAACGGCTCGTCGGTGATGCCCGACATCGGCGCGAGGAAAACCCGATTGCGGATTTTTACCCCGCCGACATCGAGGGGCGATGCCAATGTGGTCAGTTCAGCCATGCACAAAAACCAAGCATGTTCGATCGTTGCACATTCTCTAGCCAGAAGTGTGGCGTTGTGCAACGCGCGATGACGTCACATTAAGGCGCATTTTGGAAAATGCTGGCCTTCGGCCATCACCCCGACTAGGACCGATCGGAATGAGCGAGGCAAGCGAAAAGCAAGCGGCGTCCCCAGGCGGCGGGATCGGAGTGGTGATCGTGGCCGCCGGCCGTGGCGCGCGCGCCGGTCAGGCCGACGGTCCGAAGCAATATCAGCGCATCGGCGGCCGTGCCGTTATCGCCCATACTCTGGATATCTTTCTTTCGCATCCGTTGATCGGCCCGGTTGTTGTCGCCATCCACGCCGACGATGCCGAGCTGTTGCAACGCGCCGCGGGGGCACACGCCGAACGTCTCATCACTGTTATCGGCGGCCCGTCGCGCCAGGCCTCCGTCCGGCTCGGCCTCCTCGCGCTGAGGGACCAGGCACCCGAAAAGGTGCTTGTGCATGACGCCGTGCGCCCGTTCGTCGATGCCGGGCTGATCGATCGCACCATCGAGGCCATCGGGGAGCGCCACGGCGCCCTGCCGGCACTGCCCGTCGCCGATACGCTGAAGCGGGAATCGGCCACCGGCATGATCGACGAGACGGTGTCGAGGGCCGGCCTTCATGCGGCGCAGACGCCGCAGGGTTTTCCGTTCTGGCCGCTGCTTGCGGCGCATGAGAAGGCGCACCATCTGGGCAAGACGGAATTCACCGACGACGCGGCGATCGCCGAATGGGCGCAGATACCGGTCAAGATCGTTCCCGGATCGCCAGACAACGTCAAACTCACCTGGGCAAGGGACATTGCATTGGCCGACGAGCGGCTCTCCAGCGCGCAGCAGCGCTTCCCCGATATTCGGACCGGCAATGGCTACGATGTGCATGCGTTCGAGCCCGGCGACCATGTCACGCTCTGCGGCGTCGCCATTCCCTATGACCGCAAGCTCTCCGGCCATTCGGATGCCGATGTCGGGCTGCATGCGCTGACCGACGCGCTGCTTGCCACCTGCGGCGCCGGCGACATCGGCACGCATTTCCCGCCATCGGACCCGCAATGGAAGGGTGCGGCCTCGAAGATCTTCGTCGAGCACGCGGCCAAGCTGGTGCGCGAGCGCGGCGGCCGCATCGCCAATGCCGACATCACGCTGATCTGCGAGGCGCCGCGCGTCGGCCCGCATCGCGCGGCGATGACGCAGGCGCTTTCGGCCGTGCTCGGCATTGCACCCGAGCGCATTTCGATCAAGGCGACGACCAACGAGAAGCTCGGCTTTGTCGGGCGCGGCGAAGGCATCGCGGCGATCGCCACGGCCAGCGTCGTCTATCCGGGAGAGGTGCCGGCATGAGCAACGCTGAACTTGCAAACGCCCTGCTCCAGGCCTGCCAGCAGCGCGGCATCATGCTGGCGACGGCCGAAAGCTGCACCGGCGGCCTGATCATCGCCGCGCTGACCGACATTGCCGGATCCTCCGCCGTGGTCGATCGCGGCTTCATCACCTATTCCAACGAGGCCAAGATGGAGATGCTCGGCGTCTCCGCCGCCACGCTCGACGCGCATGGCGCTGTCTCGCGCGAGACGGTGCTGGAGATGGCCGCGGGAGCGCTGGCGCATTCACGGGCAAGCCTGTCGCTCGCCGTCACCGGCATTGCCGGTCCCAGCGGCGGCTCGGCGGACAAGCCGGTGGGCCTTGTCTGGTTCGGGATTGCATTGGCCGGACAGCCGGTTGCCACCGAACAGCAATTGTTCGGCCAGAAGGGCCGCGAATTCATCCGGCACGAGACGGTGCGTCACGCGCTGCAGCTCGGGTTGCGGGCGCTTGGCGAGCGTTAGGCCTGCTTCCCTCCATAGATGACGTCGGCGCGCTTCTCGAAGGCTTCCGAGAACATGCGGAAGGCGCGGTCAAACATGGTGCCCATCAGCGCGCCGAGAATGCGGCTCTTGAATTCGTAGTCGATGAAGAAATGCACCTCACAGCCGCCGTCGGCGGGATCGAAGCGCCAGATGTTGCTGAGATATTTGAACGGCCCGTCGATGTATTTGACGTCGATTGCGTTCTCATCGGGTTTCAGCAGGACCTGTGTCGTGAAGGTCTCGCGGATCGCCTTGTAGCCGATGCTCATGTCGGCAACCAGGATGGTGCGGCCGTCCCGCTCCTTGCGCGAGCGCACGGTGAGCGATTCACAGAGCGGCAGGAATTGCGGGTAGGCCTCGATGTCCGCCACCAGCGCGAACATCTCTTGCGGTGTATGCGCGACGCGGCGTGTCGCCTCGAATTTCGGCATTGAAAGTCAGCTGGCCTTCGCGAGCTGCGCCTCGCGCGCCGCGCGCAGCCTGGCGAAATCCTCGCCGGCATGATGCGAGGAACGCGTCAGCGGGCTCGATGCCACGAGCAGGAAACCCTTGGTCTTGCCGATCGTCTCGTAGGACTTGAACTCGTCCGGCGGGATGAAGCGGATCACCGGATGGTGCTTCTTCGAGGGCTGCAGGTACTGGCCGATGGTCATGAAGTCGACATTGGCCGAACGCAGATCGTCCATCAGCTGCAGCACTTCGTTCCGCTCCTCGCCGAGGCCGACCATGATGCCGGATTTGGTGAAGATCGACGGGTCGAGTTCTTTCACGCGCTGCAAGAGCCGGATCGAGTGAAAGTAACGTGCGCCCGGACGGACGGTCAGGTAGTTGGACGGAACGGTTTCGAGATTGTGGTTGAAGACGTCGGGCTTGGCGGCAACGACGATCTCCAGCGCGCCGTCCTTGCGCAGGAAGTCGGGCGTCAGGATCTCGATCGTCGTCGAGGGCGTCGCCGCGCGGATGGCGCGGATGACGTCTGCGAAATGCTGCGCGCCGCCGTCTGCCAGGTCGTCGCGATCGACCGAGGTGATGACGACATGGCTCAGACCCATCTGCTTGACGGCGTCGGCGACGCGCGCGGGCTCGTCCGGGTCAAGGGCGGTCGGAATGCCGGTCGCAACATTGCAGAAGGCGCAGGCGCGCGTGCAGATCTCGCCCATGATCATGAAGGTGGCGTGCTTCTTGTCCCAGCATTCGCCGATGTTCGGGCAGCCGGCCTCCTCGCATACCGTCACCAACTTGTGCGACTTCACGATCTCGCGCGTCTCGGAATAGCCCTTGGAAACCGGCGCCTTGACACGGATCCAGTCGGGCTTGCGCAGCACCTCCTGGTCGGGCCGGTGCGCCTTCTCGGGATGCCGCGGGCGCGGCCGGTTGGCGATCGTGTCTACGACTGTGACCATCTCAAACCCTTCGCGGCCGCGATTTCGCCAGCCGCCTGTCTTTCGTCATCTAGGACTTTTCGCGGCAAAGAAAAAGGCCGGGGCGGCGCATGCCGCCACGGCCGTTTTCGCATAGCAGGCTTCGTTCAGCGACGCATTCGCGCGCCTTACCGGCGAACGAGCCGCCCGACGAAGATCAGCAGGCAGGCGCCGATGAAGCCGGTGATCAGATAGGCGACCCAGCCGACGCCGAACGACTGGATGTTGAGAGCCTGCAGGATCGCGTTCAGCACGATCGCGCCGACGATGCCCATGATGATGTTCATGAAAATGCCGGTGTTGCTCTTCATGACCATCTCGGCGAGCCAGCCCGCCAAGCCGCCGACGATGATGGCTGCGATCCAGCCGACGCCATTCAAATGCATGTGCCAGTTCCTCCTCGATCAGGTGAAAATGCATCCGGATACGAACCGCCTTGCCGTCAGCTATCTCCGGCTGCCGCGTGTGAGTCTCGCCTGACCAATCTAGCACGGATCGGCCGTCTATCACCGATCGGCGATCTATCACCGATTGGTGATCTGTCGCCGGGCGGTGATTTGTCATGCGTTCAAAGCGCGGCCATAGGCGTCGAGCACGCTCTCCTTCATCATCTCCGACAGCGTCGGATGCGGGAAGATCGTGTGCATCAGCTCTTCCTCGGTCGTCTCCAGGTTCATCGCCACGACAAAACCCTGGATGAGCTCCGTCACCTCGGCGCCGACCATGTGCGCGCCGAGAAGCTGGCCGGTCTTCTTGTCGAAGATGGTCTTGACGAAGCCCTGGTCCTCGCCGAGCGCGATGGCCTTGCCGTTGGCGCTGAAGGGGAAGCGGCCGACGCGAATATCCTTGCCTTCCGCTTTGGCCTTCGCCTCGGTCAGGCCGACGGAGGCCACCTGCGGGTTGCAATAGGTGCAGCCGGGGATCTTCAGCTTGTCGATCGCGTGCACGCCCGGGAAATTGGCGATCTTCTCGATGCAGACGACGCCTTCATGCTCGGCCTTGTGGGCGAGCATCGGCGGGCCGGCGACGTCGCCGATGGCGTAGACGCCGGGCACATTGGTCTTGCCATAGCCGTCGACGACCACGCAGCCGCGGTCCGTCTTCACGCCGAGCGTCTCGAGGCCCAGGTTTTCGATGTTGCCCTGCACTCCGACGGCCGAGATCATGCGGTCGGCGGTGATCTTCTCGACCTTGCCGTCCTTCATCTCGACATGCGCCGTGACCGAGTTGGCGCCCTTTTCGACCTTGGTCACCTTGGCTTCGAGGATGATCTTCATCCCCTGCTTCTCGAATTGCTTCTGCGCGAATTTCGAGACTTCGGCGTCCTCGACGGGCATGACCTGCGGCAGCAGCTCGACCACCGTCACGTCCGCGCCCATGGTGCGGTAGAAGGAAGCGAACTCGATGCCGATGGCGCCTGAGCCCATCACCAGCAGCGACTTCGGCATTTCCTTCGGCACCATCGCCTCGAAATAGGTCCAGATCAGCTTGCCGTCCGGCTCGATGCCGGGCAGCGCGCGCGGCCGGGCGCCGGTCGCGAGAATAATGTGCTTGGCGGTATAGGTGCCCTCGCCCTTGACGCCTTTCGGCACCGGCGGCTGCGGTTCCATCGCCTTCTTCGCCGTCTTCGAAACGACGACCTCGCCTGGCTTGGACAGCTTGGCCTCGCCCCAGATGACGTCGACCTTGTTCTTCTTCATCAGGAAGCCGACGCCGGTGTTCAGCCTGAGCGACACTTTTCGCGAACGGTCGACCACGGCGGCCGTGTCGGCGCTGACCTTGCCGCCCTCGAGCTTAAGCCCGTAATCCTTCAGGTGATCCGAATAATGCATGATCTCGGCCGAGCGCAGCAGCGCCTTGGTCGGGATGCAGCCCCAGTTGAGGCAGATGCCACCCAGATGCTCGCGCTCGACGATCGCCGTCTTGAAGCCGAGCTGGGCGGAACGCACCGCCGTAACATAGCCGCCGGGGCCTGAGCCGATGATGAT
>NZ_RZSB01001508.1:0-202 GCF_004023285.1 Mesorhizobium sp. M2A.F.Ca.ET.067.02.1.1 | reverse complement strand
CGCTGCGCTGACCAAGAAGCGCCTTGATCGGCACCCAGTCGATCACTCGCGAGATCTGGTCAAGCTCCGTCACATCCGACCACACCAGCCCATCCGCAAGGCTCAGTTGTCCAAGCACGCGATCGACCATCCGAATCATCTCCCCTTCATGCCGGACATACGGAATCACCAACTCAGTTCCGTGCAAAGCCCTCCTTGTGGG
>NZ_RZSB01001507.1:0-262 GCF_004023285.1 Mesorhizobium sp. M2A.F.Ca.ET.067.02.1.1 | reverse complement strand
GCGACTGGTTCCACGGGCTCGACAGGCGCGACCGGCGCAACTGGTGCCACGGGCGATACGGGCGCGACTGGAGCCACGGGTGCGACCGGAGCAACAGGCGATACAGGTGCTACAGGGACCACGGGCTCCACGGGCGCGACTGGTTCCACGGGCTCGACAGGCGCGACCGGCGCAACTGGTGCCACGGGCGATACGGGCGCGACTGGAGCCACGGGTGCGACCGGAGCAACAGGCGATACAGGTGCTACAGGGACCACGGGCT
>NZ_RZSB01001506.1:0-360 GCF_004023285.1 Mesorhizobium sp. M2A.F.Ca.ET.067.02.1.1 | reverse complement strand
CCGTGCCCTGGTCGCCGGCATTCGATTAAGTGAGGCTGCAATGACGCATGAAAAGCTGGTTCGTGATTTCTTTTCGCAGCACGCCAAGTCGCCTCTTCCGAACGGAAAGGACGCTTTTTCCGTGCACTATCTGGATGATGGTCTGATTGATTCCTTTGGCATCGTCACGATGATTGACGAGTTTGAGAGTGAACTCGGTGTGAGCTTCTCGGCGGAAGATATGCAGTCGTACGAATTCCAGACCGTCGGGGGATTGATTGGAATTCTGGAGCGGCTGGTAGGAGGGCCTTCCTAATGCCGATTGTTCCAAAGGACGTTATCTTCCTGCCCGAATCCACAGCGGAATATCCAGACCGCTGG
>NZ_RZSB01001505.1:0-379 GCF_004023285.1 Mesorhizobium sp. M2A.F.Ca.ET.067.02.1.1 | reverse complement strand
GGAAGAAGTGCTGAAGTCGCTGATGGAGCAGGGCGTCGCCGGGCTGATCGTGTCGCCGGCGCGCGGCACCACGCCGGGCGCTTTCCGCCGCATCGAGACAGCCGGCGTTCCGGTTGTCTTCGCCATGCGCCGGCTGCCCGAGAGCCGCATCCCGGTGATCGCGCCCGACAATCATCGCGGCGCCTTTCTCGCCACCGCCCACCTGATCGGCAAGGGCCATCGCCGGCTGGCCTTCTTCGGCGGTTCTTCCGACCTCGTCGTCTATCACGAGCGGCTCGGCGGTTTCCGCGAGGCCTGCGCGACGCTGGGCATTGCCGCCGCCGACACGCTGGTCTTCGAAGGTGAGACCAGCCGCAAGGGCGGCATCGCTTGCCTGGAT
>NZ_RZSB01001504.1:0-380 GCF_004023285.1 Mesorhizobium sp. M2A.F.Ca.ET.067.02.1.1 | reverse complement strand
CCTGACTATCCTCGTGAAGGCGATCGCGGCGCGCGTCCTCGATCTGGAAATTGGCGATCCGGCGGAGATGCTGTCGGGCCGGTTGCTGGCGAATGAGGGTATTGTCGGCGCCGTCGAGGCTGACTTCTTCGACTGGCCCCTACTCGCAACGGGCGGCGATGACCTGGTGCGTTCGCTTGCCGCCGAAACGATTCGTTTTCGCCTGCGCGATGTCAAGGTCGACGTGCTCAAGAGTCTCTACGAGAGCCTGATCGACCCCGACGAGCGCCACGACCTCGGTGAATACTACGCCCCCGACTGGTTGGCCGCGCGGGTGGTCACGGCGGCTATTCCTCGCCCGCTGGAACAGCGGGTGCTCGATCCGTCCTGTGGCTCTGGGA
>NZ_RZSB01001503.1:0-381 GCF_004023285.1 Mesorhizobium sp. M2A.F.Ca.ET.067.02.1.1 | reverse complement strand
GACTATCGGCCGCGCGCAAGTAAGCCTTGGTGCGATAGGGATTGTCTCCGCGCAGCGACGTGCGATGTGCGTATTCCCTAAGCAGACTGGCGACTGTCCGCGGATCGGTTTTGGCCATTCAAGGCAAACGGGGCCAATCTCCGCAGGTTCCAATCACGCCAAAGGCAGTGAGGCCCCCTAGTCCAGCCTTGCTGCCTTTTCGCGGAGTGGGGCTACAGATCCGGCAATGATTGGTCGGCTCGACCCCATCCCGCCAGAGATTTGCTAGCTGCGCGTTTCTTCAGTTCAGGAGCATCGCCGACGTGGAAATGCGAGGGCGCATCAATCGTCTTCATCTCCGCCCAGGTGATCGGCGCCGCGACCGGAGCGCCAGGTCGGGAC
>NZ_RZSB01001502.1:0-381 GCF_004023285.1 Mesorhizobium sp. M2A.F.Ca.ET.067.02.1.1 | reverse complement strand
GTCGATGTCGAGCTGGTGCTGGCGGTCGATGTCTCGCTTTCCATGTCACCGGCTGAGCTGGAGATCCAGCGTCATGGCTACGCGGCGGCGCTGATGCATGACAACGTGCTGAAGGCTATCGCCGACGGCGCCTATGGCAAGATCGCCGTCACCTATGTCGAATGGGCGGGCACGACCTGGCAGCGAGTCGTCGTGCCGTGGACCGTGATCGCCAACCGCGCCGACGCCGAGAGGTTCGTCGCGAAGCTCGAAGCCAACCCGCCGGACAGCGCCCGGCGCACCTCGATTTCCGGGGCGCTGAGCTTCGGCAGCGATCTGTTCGCAGAGAGCGGATTCCAGGGGACCAAGCGTGTCATCGATGTTTCCGGCGATGGGCCGAAC
>NZ_RZSB01001501.1:0-382 GCF_004023285.1 Mesorhizobium sp. M2A.F.Ca.ET.067.02.1.1 | reverse complement strand
CCGCAATACGACGCGACCACCAACACCGCCCATGTCGGCGCCCAGGTCTTGTTCGAGATCCTGAGCCTGATGGTGTTCAGCCCGGCCATCAAGAAAGGCTGAGGCGGCGCCAGACCAATACGGCCGCCGCGCTGGAGCCGGCGGCCGGTTTCAACAACAAGCTTCCAGAAGGGGAACTAAAATGACACTTCGCACCACGCTGAAATCCGCCATCACGGCAATGCTGATGCTCGGCGCCGCCGGCCTCGCCTCGCAGGCGGCCAGGGCCGACGCCATCGACGACATCACCAAGGCCGGCACCATCAATGTCGGCATCTTCTCCGACTTCCCGCCCTTCTCCTCGGCCAGCGCGGACATGAGCATCAAGGGCTATGACATCGAC
>NZ_RZSB01001500.1:0-385 GCF_004023285.1 Mesorhizobium sp. M2A.F.Ca.ET.067.02.1.1 | reverse complement strand
GTTGAATATTCGAACGTTCGGCGGAAATTCGGTTGGCGTATCGGCGACCCGGCGCCCGACCAGCACCAGTTGCGGCGCCCGCTTCAGGCTGGCATAGGCTTGCAGGAGAACTTCAATGCCCTTGAGGCGTGTCAGGTCGCCGACGAACAGGATGAATCCATCCTCGGGAAGCCCCTGCAGGCAGGCATCTTCCGGGCCGAGCACTTCGACATCGTCGGGCACGAAGTTGGGGATGACGTCGTAGGGGGCGCGGCCTTGGGTGAGTCCGGTGTGACCGGCGACCGCGTGGCTCACCGCGATGAAGCGGTCCACCACGCGCCGAGCGGCAAAGCTCGTCGCCCAGTTACCCAAGGTGGTCGCGGTTGCCTTCACCGCTCCGTAATGC
>NZ_RZSB01000014.1:0-29892 GCF_004023285.1 Mesorhizobium sp. M2A.F.Ca.ET.067.02.1.1 | reverse complement strand
CTTCAACGGCAACGGCAACACCGGGGAATATGACGGCAACAGCAACATCGGCGCCGGCAATGGCAACTTCAACGGCGGGTCGTTCAACGGCAACGGCAATGCCGGCGCCGATGTTGCTGTTGCCGTCATATTCGCCGGTGTTGCCGTTGCCGTTGAAGGAGCCGATGTTGCCGTTGCCGCTCGTCGCCGAGGTGTTGTTGTTGCCGTTGAACGCGCCGACATTGCCGGTACCGCTGTTGAAGGCGCCGACATTGCCGGTGCCGCTGTTCTTGTAGCCGAGATTACCGCCGAAGTTGCCGAGCGGATCCATGCTCCTGACGTTCGAGCCGATAGCCTGGCCGTATTTGCCGACCGCCGCCTGGACGGCCGACTTGCCGAAGGCCTGGCTGCCCGTCGCTGTGTCGGCCTTCGCTGCGGTTGCGCTCAACAACCCCAGGCATAGCGCCGGTATGACGTAGCGTTTCATCTGCGAGCTCCTTCCATAGCTAAGCTTGAAATTGGGCTTTCGAAATGGCCCCGGTTTCGAAAAGGATCGTTCGTCGAAAAGGACTGGGACCGCCGGCGACATGTCGCGATAGCCTTGCGCGGGGGACGGGCGCGTGGCTCGGCGGTCCCAGAGACGTCAGCGTCTTTCCAAACTGAAGTTTGGCGACGCTGTCGGTTGGACCAGCGCTAGCGGTTGGCGTTGCCGTTTCCGTTGCCGTTGCCGGCGCCCCAGTTGCCGTTGCCGTTGGCATTGCCGTTTCCGAAGCCCCAGTTCCCGTTGCCGTTCACGTTGCCGTTGCCGAGGCCGAAATTGCCGTTGCCGTTGCCATTGCCGTTCGCGACGCCGGCATTCAGGTTGCCGTTATAGTTGCCGTTGAAGGCGCCCATATTCGCATTGCCGTTGCCGTTGCCGTTGCCGAAGCCGAAGTTGCCATTGCCGTTGAAGTTGCCGTTGTAGGCGCCGGTATTGGCGTTGCCATTGCCGTTGCCGTTGCCGACGCCGACATTGCCATTGCCGTTGCCATTGCCGCTGCCGATCGAAAGCGCGGATGCCGTACCGGTCAGAGCCGACAATACGGCCGCGGCCAGGATGATCTTTCTCATGACGTTCTCCTTCGTTTGCGTTGAGCTTCCCGGGCAGTTCAAGATGACCGGGAGGACGCTTGAAGGATGCACGCAGAAATAGTTGCGATACATTCGGGCTGATCAGCGGAGGTTGTCGGTTTTTCTGCTGATCCCCATGTCAGGAAAAGTTGAAGCAATCAGGAAAAAACTGACAGGCATAAAGGCATCTGGCGGGTGTATACTGCTCGGACATTCATGCCTTTTCTCGCCGACCCGCGGATGGCTTGCGACCCTCGCGACGGCAATGGGAAGAGAAAGGTTGATGTGGGCGGGTATGACTACAGGCAAGGACGATAGGGCCCTGCGCCGTAGGCTTGCGCGGCGCTTGATCGCCGTGCAGGAAGAGCAGCGCCTGCGCCTGTCGCGGGAGCTGCATGACGACCTCGGCCAGATGCTGGCCAGCGTCGCGCTGGAGTTGCACAACGTCCGTGCCGGCACGCAAGAGATGGACGGCCGTCTTGAGCGCGCCGCGATGCTTATCGATCGGCTCAGCGCCAAGGTGCATGACGCTGCCTGGAACCTGCGGCCCGCCGACCTCGATCGTCTCGGCCTGCGCGCTTCGGTCGAGGATCTGGCGACAATGCTTTGCAGCCAGCTCGGCATTCCATGCGAGATGGATCTCGACGCCCTTTCGAACCCGCTGCCCGCAGAGACCGCGCTCACGCTTTATCGTGTCGCGCAGGAGGCGCTTACCAATATCGGCAAGCATGCCCAGCCAAGCCGGGTAAGCGTGACGGCCCATATTCAGGACGATCGAATGCGCCTGACAATCGAGGATGATGGCCGCGGCTTTGACGGCCGCGCCGACCCCGGTCCGGGCCACCTGGGACTTGCCGGAATGCGGGAGCGACTGGCGCTGGTCGGCGGTGAACTGACGGTCGAAAGCGCCACGATGAAAGGAACTACCGTTTATGCGGATGTGCCGTTGGCACATTGAATAGTGGGGGAGGACTGCGCCTTCCAAGGACAGTCTGATGGATGGGGAAATGGTCGCTTCGGCTTCGGGCCTGTTCGTCGCGTTTTGCCAAGTGTCTGGTTTTGCACGGGTTCGGACAGCACAACGCGACGTTCCTTTCCTAAACTCGTCTACGTGAAGCGCCGCACATCCCGGACATTAGCTGCGGCTTACAATCCGCGCCGCATGGGTTAGGCGGGGGGATAGCTTTACCCGCTACGGCCGCCTCAGGGCTTGCCGATACAGACGGGCGTCCCGCGCCATGCGGGGCTGTTGCCTAGACCATCAAGGACAAGAGGCCTCTTCCGGAGGAAGGGCTCTTCACGACTGATGGAGGTTAAAGGTGCGCTGCAGGCGGATATTTCTGGTCGACGACCACCCGATCATGCTGTCGGGGGTCGGGGCGATGATCAACAGCCAGGACGATCTGACGGTCGTCGGCCTGGCCGGGAATGCCGAGGATGCCCTTGAAGGGATCGGCAAGACGCTGCCCGATATCGCCGTGGTCGATATATCGCTTCCCGGCGACAGCGGGGTCGTGCTGATCGAAAGGCTCGGCGAGCGCTTTCCCGAGGTCAGCTGCATAGCATTGACAGCGCATGAGGACCCCGGCTGCCTGCGCCAGGTGCTTGCGGCGGGTGGCCGCGGCTTCGTGGTCAAGCGCTCGACCGCGACGGACCTGCTGCAGGCCATCCGATGCGTGCTGGCCGGTGACAATTATGTCGATCCCGCACTCGCGGCGCGCATATTGAGCCCGCGCAGCGCCCCGCAGGGCGATCCGGGCAATCTCAGCCAACGGGAGCGGTCGGTGATCCAGCTGGTGGCGCTCGGCTACAGCAACAAGGAAATCTCGTCCCGACTCAACCTCAGCATCAAGACGATCGAAACCTATCGCACAAGGGCGTCCGAGAAGCTCGAGCTCCGCTCGCGGGCGGCCATTGTGCGCTTCGCGCACTCGAATGGCTGGCTGGCCGAGTTGCCGGTGTGAGCCGGCATGGCCGGGATGCATCCCGGAGTAGAGGAACTGAGGAATTGAGGAAAAAGGGAGTCCGAGTCGTTCTTCAATTCTTCAATTCTTCAGTTCTTCAATTCATCAGTTCCTACTCGCCCAACTTGTAGAAGCGCCGGATGATTTCCCACGCTTCCTCGGCGGTGTCGACGAAATCGATGATATCCTGATCGCCGGGCGAGATGGTGCCCTGCTCGGCGAGGAAATCGAGGTCGATCACCCTTCGCCAGAAGGCCTTGCCGAACAGGATCACCGGCACGCGCTCCATGCGCCCGGTCTGGATCAGGGTCAGCGTCTCGAAGAACTCGTCCATCGTACCGAAGCCGCCCGGGAACACGGCGACCGCCTTGGCGCGCATGACGAAATGCATCTTGCGGATGGCGAAGTAGTGGAAGTTGAAGCAGAGCTCCGGCGTGACATAGGCGTTGGGCGCCTGCTCGTGCGGCAGCACGATGTTCAAGCCGATCGACGGCGCGCCGACATCGTCGGCGCCGCGGTTGCCTGCCTCCATGACGCCAGGGCCGCCGCCGGTGACGACGACATATTCACGATAATAGGAGGTGGCCGATTGCTGCGAGCACAGACGGGCGAACTTGCGCGCTTCCTCGTAATATTTGCTGTTCGCCTCGAGGTTCTTCTTCTGCGTCTCGTTCTTCGCCGCCCAGGCTTCGCCGCCGGGCTCGGGCAGGCGGGCGCCGCCGAACAGGATCACGGTCGAGCGGATGCCGCGTTCGGCCAGGATCATTTCCGGCTTCAGGAGCTCCAGCTGCAGCCGCACGGCGCGCAATTCGCGCCGCGTCATGAAGTCCGGATCGTTCCAGGCCAGCCGGTAGGTTTCGGCACGTGTCTGCGGGGTATCCGGCACGCTTTTCGCGCGCTCCAGGTCCTCGTCCGAATGCGGCAGCGGCGTCCACCCCGCCTTTTCCATGGGAGTCATCGAATCCACCCGTCCAATTCCTTACTTGCGCCGTCCCGTGACGCTGGCGCGATTGACCCTCATTCAGCCTTAACATAGGGTCCGCGCGACTTTTAAACAGGTTAAGGCTCAGCCCCTTAACAGCTTGGTAATGGAGCGAAATCATGTCGAAGCCCGATCTGGCGAGCCTCGAAACGACCATCGAGAAGGCCTTCGAGGAGCGCGACACGATTTCGACCGCCACGCGCGGCGAGACGCGCGACGCCATCCAGTCCGCGCTCGACCTGCTCGACCGCGGTGTCGCCCGCGTCGCCGAGCGGCGGGACGACGGCACGTGGCACGTCAACCAGTGGCTGAAGAAGGCGGTGCTGCTCTCCTTCCGGCTGAACCCGATGGAGATCATCAAGGGCGGCCCCGGCCAGGCGGTGTGGTGGGACAAGGTGCCGTCCAAGTTCGACGGCTGGAGCGCCGTCGATTTCGAGAAGGCCGGCTTCCGCGCCGTGCCGTCCTCGATCGTGCGCCGCTCGGCCTATGTCGCGCCGGGCGCCGTGCTGATGCCGTCTTTCGTCAATGTCGGGGCCTATGTCGATTCGGGCACCATGGTCGACACCTGGGCCTCGGTCGGCTCCTGCGCCCAGATCGGCAAGAACGTGCATCTTTCCGGCGGCGTCGGCATCGGCGGCGTGCTGGAGCCGATGCAGGCCGGCCCGACCATCATCGAGGACAATTGCTTCATCGGCGCGCGCTCCGAAGTGGTGGAAGGCTGCATCGTGCGCGAAGGCTCGGTGCTCGGCATGGGCGTGTTCCTCGGCCAGTCGACCAAGATCGTCGACCGGGCCACCGGCGAGGTCTTCTACGGTGAGGTGCCGCCCAACTCGGTGGTGGTCGCCGGCTCGATGCCGGGCAAGAATTTCCCGAACAACGAGCCGGGCCCGAGCCTCTACTGCGCCGTCATCGTCAAGCGCGTCGACGCCAAGACGCGTTCGAAGACCTCGATCAACGAATTGCTGCGCGATTGATCCTTCCTAAAGCGCGTCGCGATCTTTCAGATTCGCTCCCTGCGCTTTAGGTTTTGATCTTGCGCATGTCTTTGTCCCGAAACCGGTTCCCACTTCGGGAGACATGCTTTGACGGAGCGGACGCGGTTGTCTGAAAGATCGCAATTCCTCTGGCTGTTCTTCAGCCTTTCGGGGCGGCTGAGCCCGGTCGCCTATGCGCTGGCCGGAGTTTTGCTGGTGCTCGTCCAGTTTTTCCCGTTCTACCAGTTCGCGCGGGTGGAGTTGAACACCACCGCCAGCCAGAACTGGGCCATGATCTGCTGGGGCGTGCTCTTGATCTCGGCCTGGGCCACCTTCGCGGTGACGGCAAAGCGCTTCCACGATTTCGGCAAGCCGACCTATTTTGCGCTGATCTCGCTCATCATCGGTCCCATCCTGCTCATCATCCTCTCCTGTTTCCGCAGCGATCCCGGACCGAACCGTTACGGCAGGCGCACCAACGCGCCGGCCGATTCGTGAGGCTGTCATGCGCTACCGCGCGCTCGATCCGCAACTGATCATCGAGACGGCCGAAAGGCTGGAGGGGCGGATCGGCGAGCGTTTTCCGGATGCCGGCCTGCGCGGCGTCGCCGCCGAGCTGGTGTCGCTGTCGCGGGACCTCGCCAAGGCGGCCAGGGAACTGGAGACGCCGATCTGGTGGCTGCGCGGCGTCATCATCGCGGCCTTCATCGCCGGCGTGGCGGTGTTCCTGTTCGTCGGCACGATCCTGCCGCTCGACCGCATTTCGGGCGCCGACGACGCCGTACAGTCGATGCAAGGCATCGAAGCGACGATCAACACCGTCATCCTGGCCGCGCTCGGGCTGCTGGCGCTGGTCCGCACCGAGGAGCGCATCAAGCGCAAGAAAGTCTTCCGCCAGTTGCACGGGCTGCGCTCGCTGATCCATGTCATCGACATGCATCAGCTGACCAAGGACCCGGCGGCGCTGTCGGCCGATTTCAAGCCGACCGCGCACTCGCCCGCCCGCATGACCAACGCCGCGGACCTTGCGCGCTATCTCGACTATTGCTCGGAGATGCTGTCGATCGCCGGCAAGGTGGCGGCGCTGTTCGCGCAGTCGGTCAATGACGATGTCGTCATCGACGGGGTCAACGACATCGAGAACCTGAGCTCCAACCTGTCGCGCAAGATCTGGCAGAAGATCACGCTGATCGAAGGCCGCCGCTAGAGCGGTTCACCGTTTCAAGGAAACGGCGAACCGCTCTATCCGTTTGTTTTTGCGCAATTCCGGACGGAAAACCGCTCACACTTTTCCTGGAATTGCGCTGACCGCGTCCGGCCCGAGGCCGGGGGGACCGCGCTTTTCCGCTTCGGCCTGACGCACCAGAGCCGCGACCCGTTCGTTCATCGGCGCCGGGATGCCGGCCTGCCTGGCCAGGCGAATGACCGCGCCCTGCAATTCGTCGATCTCGGTCGGACGGCCGCGTTTGAGATCGTCCCACATCGACGAACGCGCCTGAGGGCCGATCGCCAGCATGCGGCGCGCCAGGAGGCCGAACAGCCAGTCGGGCAGCCGCAGCACTTTCGGCAGCAGCGCCGGCGGCAGGCCGGTGATGCGCGCCGGCGCTATGCCCGCCGCCCTCATCGCGGCGAGCGCCTCGTCGATCTGGGCGGCCAGGATCACGCGCCAGATCCGGTCGGCCAGTTGGCTTGCCAGCGGCAGGTCGGAGAGCGCCACCAGGGCATTGTTGAGGTTCATCAGCAATTTGCTCCACTGCACCGCCTTCATGTCGGCGCGCGCCTCGACGGCAAGCCCGTCGACATCGAGCAGCTCGGCAAGGCCATCGACGCCGTCGTCGATCATTACCTCGCCCTGGCTGGCGCGATGGATGCGGAACGGCAGCTCGCCGTCCGCCGACTGCACGACGTTGAACATCACCATGCCGGTCAGCACCCGCCGTCCGGGGAGCGCGTCACGCAGCCGGTCGGCATTGTCGACGCCGTTCTGCAGGCTGACCACCACGGCATCCGGACGCCCGTGGGCGGCGATCAGCTTCGCCATCTCCCCGGTCGCGCCGCTCTTCACCGTCACCAGGATGACATCGGCGTCCGCCAGTGCGATCGCCGGATCGACGGTCGCCGAAATCGCCTGCGCTTCGATGCGGCGGTCGCGGCCGTCAAGATCGCTGACGCGCAACCCGCTTTCCCGCATGGCCTCGACGACGCGGCCGCGGCCTAGGAAGACGACCTTGCGCCCGGCGAGCGCCAGGCAGCCGCCGACATAGCAGCCGATGCTGCCGGCGCCGGCTATCGCGATGGTGCTTGTTTCGCTGGCCATGAATTTGTCCTCGCTTGGCTCCCGACTTGCCATGATGTCCTGTCGTTCTCCCAGAACTGCTGCAAACGTCCGGGCGACATGCATTTATACGTGATGAAAACCATATTGTCGGCGGCATCACCGGCGATGATCTGCCACCGTGACACGACAAACGCTTTCGACTATCGCTTTGCCCATGACATTGCCGACCGATCCCGCCGCGAATCTTGCCGCCCTGATCCGCTGTCCGTCCGTCACACCCGCAGAAGGTGGGGCTCTTGCCGCACTGGGGGACATGCTGAAGCCGCTTGGCTTTTCGGTCGAGCGTCCAGTTTTCTCGGAAGACGGCACGCCGGACATCGAAAACCTCTATGCGCGGCGCTCGGGCAACGGCCCGCATCTGATGTTTGCCGGCCATACCGATGTCGTGCCGGTGGGGGACGAATCGGCATGGACGCATCCGCCCTTCGCCGCCGAAATCGCCAAAGGCGAGATGTATGGCCGAGGCGCCGTCGACATGAAGGGCGGCATCGCCTGCTTCATCGCCGCGGTGGCTCGCCACGTGGAGAAAAACGGCGGGCCGAAAGGCTCGGTCTCGCTGCTCATCACCGGCGACGAGGAAGGGCCGGCGATCAACGGCACCACCAAGCTGCTCGACTGGGCGGCCGCCAAGGGCGAGAAGTGGGACGCCTCGATCGTTGGCGAGCCGACCAATCCGGACACGCTTGGCGACATGATCAAGATCGGGAGACGCGGCTCGCTGTCTGGCACCGTGACCGTCAACGGACGCCAGGGCCATGCCGCCTATCCGCAGCTTGCCGACAACCCGGTGCGCGGGCTGATGAGCCTGGTCGACGCACTGCTCCATCCCGTGTTCGACAAGGGAACCAAGGATTTCCAGCCGACCAATCTCGAAGTGACGTCGATCGACGTCGGCAATCCGGCGACCAACGTCATCCCGGCCAAGGCGACGGCGACGTTCAACATCCGCTTCAACGACACATGGGACGCGGAGACGATACAAGCCGAGATCCACAACCGGCTCGACCAGGCGGCGGGGCGCAAGAAATACCGGCCGGGCAAGAAGACGCCGGTCGACTACGAGCTTGTCTGGCGCGACCGGCCGAGCCATGTCTTCCTCACCCGCGACGACAGGCTGATCGATACGCTGAGCAGCTCGGTGAAGGCGGTGGTAGGCAGGACGCCGGCGCTCTCCACCTCCGGCGGCACGTCGGACGCGCGCTTCATCAAGGATTATTGCCCTGTGGTCGAGTTCGGGCTGGTCGGCAAGTCCATGCATATGGTGGACGAGCGGGTCGCGCTTGCCGACCTCGAGACGCTGACGCAGATCTACGAACGCTTCATCGAAGACTGGTTCGCAAAAGGCCTTTCGTGACCATGCTATCGGCGGACGAAACCTATGCTTCGCTGGTCGGCGCTTGGCGGCTGATGTTCGGCAAGGCCGACGGGCTGCGCCTGCTCGACCTTTCGGCGGACGGTTTCTGGAATTCCTTCTACGCCATCGTCGTGGCGGCGCCGGCGCTGATCGTCGGCTGGGTCGGGATCGCCAACGAGATCGGCGATCCGGAGGCCTTCGCCGGGCGCCTCGGCATGCTGATCAGGCTGGCGACGGTGGATATCGGCTCCTGGGTGCTGCCGCTGGTGGCGCTGGCGCTGGTCGCGCCGCGCGCCGGCATCGGCGGCCGCTTCGTCCACTATGTCGTTGCCTCCAACTGGGCATCGGCGATCATCGCCTGGCTGATGCTGCCCTCGGCGCTGCTCAGGCTGTTCCTGCCCTCAACCAGCGAGATCAGCAGCCTTGTCTCGCTGTTCCTGTTCGCGCTGTCGGCGCTGCTGACCTGGCGCATGACCAATGCGTCGATCGGCAAGGGCGCCGCCGTGGGCACCGCCGTCTTTGTCGGCATGTTCATCGCCTCGCTGCTCGTCCTGTTCGGCCTGCAGGCGCTGCTCGGCATCGACATACCGGACAGCACGACGGGTTAAGTGTCGGCGTCCCCGGCGATGGTGAATTTGCCGGGCGTCTCCGGATAGTCGACGCCGACGAGAAAAAGCCCGTCCGGCGGTGCCACCTGGCCGCAGGCTGCTCGGTCGCGCGCTTCGAGCGCCGCCTTGAGATCGGCCGCGCCCCAGGAGCCGTCGCCGACCCGCCTCAGCGAGCCGACCATCGAGCGAACCTGGTTGTGCAGGAAGGAGCGCGCCGAGCTGCGCACCTCGATGAAATCGCCATCGCGGCTGACCTCGAGGCGGTCAAGCGTGCGGACCGGGCTTTCGGCCTGGCACTGGGTGGAGCGGAAGGTGGTGAAGTCGTGCTTGCCGAGCAGCACTTTCGCCGCCTCGTGCATGGCCTCGGCGTCGAGCCGTTTCGGCACCCACCAGACCTTGCCCTTTTCCAGGGCCGGCGGCGCGCGACGGTTGAGGATGCGATAGAGATAGTGGCGGCCGGTGGCGGAAAAGCGCGCGTCGAAATCATCGGCGACAACCGCCGCCTTGAGGATGGCGACGCGCGCGCCGACCGCCTGCAGATGGGCATTCACCGCATCGCGCACCTTGTCGCCCGGCCACGCTTTGGCAAGATCGACATGCGCCACTTGGGCGGTGGCGTGCACGCCGGCATCGGTGCGGCCGGCGGCCCGTATTCTTACGTCTTCGCCGCAGAACTTTTCGATCGCCTGCTCGATCGCCTGCTGCACCGAGGGCTGGTCGACCTGATGCTGCCAGCCCGCGAACTGGCTGCCGTCATATTCGATATCGAGCCGAAAACGCGGCATGCCAGCTTGTGCTTTGCCTTAGCCTAGGCGGCCAAGGCAGTGAAAGCGGAAGCGTAGACCAGCCTGCCGGTCTCGGGCGCATCGCCCCAGGCCAGCGCCTGCAGCGCCTCGCCCTGATACTCGCTGTCGAAATTTGCGGCGCGGCCATGGGTGTAGCCGAAGCGGCCGTAGTAGACGGGATCGCCCAGGACAACGGCCAGCGTCTCGCCGGCTTCCTTGAGGCGGATATGCGCCTCGCGGATCAGCGCACCGCCGATGCCGGTGCCGTGGAAGGAGGGTTCGACCGCCAGCGGCGCCAGGGCGACGGCCGCGAAACGCTTGCCGCCACTCTGCACGTAAAGCCTGGAAAACAGGATGTGGCCGACGACCTGGCCGTCTTCCTCGGCAACCAGCTCGACGACCGCGTCGCCGCCGGTGACCAGGGCATCGACCAGCCCGGCTTCCGCCTGCTGGCCAAAGGCATGTTCTTCGACGAGGCGGATCGCCTCGCGATCCCGCGGCGTCGCCGCGCGTATCGACATCATGCTCATGTCAGTTTCGTTCCTTTTGCGATCTTGGCGCCGCGCAAGAACTCCTGCGCGGCGGCAGGCTTTCCGCCCGCCCGTTGAACTTCGACCAGCCTGACCGCGCCCGATCCGCAGGCGACCGTCAGCCGGTCATCGAGAATTCCTCCCGACTCGCCGACGCCCTCCGAGAGCGCCGAGCGAAGCAGTTTCAGCCGCTCCATGCGGCCGCCAATTTCGACCTCGCACCACGCGCCCGGAAAGGGCGAGAGGCCGCGAATGTGATTGTGGACTTCGCCAGAAGGCCGCGTCCAGTCTACGCGTGTCTCCGATTTATCGATCTTTCGGGCGTAGGTCACCCCTTCCGCCGCCTGCGGGGTAAATGTCAGACAATTTATCCCCAACTGCGCGAGCGCCTCGACCATCAGCGAGGCGCCCTGAACCATCAGGCGGTCATGCAATTCGCCGGCCGTCATATCGGGTGCGATGGCGACTTTTTCAACCAAAGCCACCGGCCCGGTATCCAGACCCTCTTCCATCTTCATGACCATTATGCCGGTCAAGGCGTCGCCCGCCATGACGGCGCGCCGGATGGGAGCAGCACCACGCCAGCGTGGCAAAAGCGAGGCATGGCCGTTGAGGCAGCCGAGCCTCGGCGCGTCCAGAATGGCTTTCGGCAGCAGCAATCCATAGGCGACGACCACGGCGACATCGGCCTGCAGGGCCGCGAATGACACCTGCTCGGCTTCGCCCTTCAGCGATGTCGGCGTCCGCACTTCAAGCCCCAGCCGCTCGGCCTCGCGCTGCACCGGCGACGGCGTCAGTTCCAGCCCGCGCCGGCCGGCGGCACGCGGCGGCTGCGTGTAGACGGCCGCGATCTCGTGACCGGCTTCGGCGATGGCGCGCAAGGTCGGCACGGAAAAGTCCGGCGTGCCCATGAAGATGACGCGATGCGGCATGAGGTCCTGCGATCCTGTCTTACGGGAGGCTCAAGTGCTCGCGCGGCCGAAACGGCCCTCAGCCCACCATCTTGCCCGGCGCCTTGTCCTTGGCGAGCTTCTTGAACTTGCGCACCACCATGTCGCGCTTCAGCTTCGAGATGCGGTCGATGAACAGCACGCCGTTGAGATGGTCGATCTCGTGCTGCAGGCAGGTGGCCATTAGGCCTTCCGCCTGTATCTCCTGCAGCTTACCCTCGCGGTCGAGATATTTCACCCGCACGGAAGCCGGGCGCTCGACCTCGGCATAATAATCGGGAATCGACAGGCAGCCTTCCTCATAGACGGAACGCTGGTCGGAACTCTCGAGCACTTCGGGATTGATGAAGACATGCGGCTGAGGCTCCTCGCCTTCCTTGGCGAGGTCGATGACCAGGAGCCGACGAGGCTCACCGATCTGGATCGCCGCAAGGCCGATGCCCGGCGCGTCATACATGGTCTCCAGCATGTCGTCGGCGAGCTTGCGCAAATCGGCATCGACGCGCTCGACCGGCTTGGAAACCTGGCGCAGGACGGGATCGGGAAGGATGATGAGCGGCTTGATCGACATGGCGTCTCACCTAAGACTTCGCTGGAGAAGCGTCAACGGGGGCAGCTTTTCCCTGTTCACGTTTTGATCTGTGCCGGCGATGCGAATCGGTTATGCTGCGCACATGAACGACATGACCTCCATCCTTTCGCAGCCGGTCGCGCGGCTCGGCGCCACCACGGTCACGCTCGGCCAGGCGCTTGGTATCGTCGCTGTCGTATTCGTCGTGCTGTTCGCCGCGCTCGTCATCGCCCTGTGGCGCGCCGCCAAGGCGCGCGCGGTCGCCGCGGCGGAAGCGGCCGACCATGCCCGTGACACCGAGGCGCGGATGGCCGACATCATGCAGGCGCAGGCCGAGATGCAGGGGCGCATGGGCGCGATCGCCGACGTCTTCGGCGCCAGGCAGGCGGAGCTTACGCAATCGCTCGGGCAGCGGCTCGACGCCATGACCGGCCGCATCGGCCAGACCATGGCCGAGCAGACCAAGTCGACGCATGAAAGCCTGGCCAAGCTGCAGGAGCGGCTGGCGGTGATCGACACCGCGCAGGGCAATATCCAGTCGCTTGCCGGGCAGGTCGTGCAGCTGCAGGCGATCCTCTCCAACAAGCAGACGCGCGGCGCCTTCGGCCAATCGCGGATGGAAGCGATCGTCGCCGACGGGCTGCCGCACGGCGCCTATGAGTTCCAGGCCAGCCTCAGCAATGGCAGCCGGCCAGACTGCCTGGTGCGAATGCCCAACGGCGCGCCGATGCTGGCCATCGACGCCAAGTTCCCGCTGGAAGCGTGGAACTCCATCCGCGCCGCCGAGGGCGCCGACATGCAGAAGGTGGCGGCGCAGGCCTTTCGGCGCGACATCGAGGTTCATATCCGCGATATCGCGGAAAAATACCTAATCCAGGGCGAGACGCAGGACACCGCCTTCATGTTCGTGCCTTCGGAATCGGTGTTCGCGGAAATCCACGAGAATTTCGAGGCGGTGGTGCAGAAGGCGCACCGCGCCCGCGTCGTCATCGTCTCGCCGTCGCTATTGATGCTGTCGATCCAGGTTATCCAAGCGATCCTCAAGGACGCCCGCATGCGCGAGCAGGCGCATCTGATCCAGGGCGAGGTCATCCGGCTGATGGAGGATGTGGCCAGGGTCGACGAGCGGGTGCGCCGGCTGCAGACGCATTTCGGCCAAGCGGCCAAGGACATCGACGACATTCTGGTCTCGACGTCGAAGGTCACCAAGCGCGGCCAGAAGATCGAGGCGCTGGAATTCGCCGAGGGCGAGACCGAGGCGCCGCGCCCGGCGAAGGCCGAAGGCGGCGCGCGTGTGGCGGACACCAAGACGGGCCAGTTGAGGCTCAGGGTCGTCGAGGACGCCGAATAGCCTACTGCTCTTCGAGAGTCGTCATGCCTTCGAATTCCGGCAGCCAGTGCAACGCCGACCTGTGCCATTTCTGTTGTCTGGGAACCAGGTCCTGACGCTGGCTGGCGGTCCCGACCCTGATGCCATAGACCTTCGGACCGTCGCCGACAGACGTTGCATAAAGATGCGAGCCGCAGTCGGCGCAAAAGGCCTGGGCGCGCCTAGCGCCGCTTGCCACGACCTTGATGTAGATCTTCGGCGCGCCCTTGATGATCTTGTAGTCGCTTTCCGGTGCCGGAACGGTGACGCGGAATGCCGTGCCGGTCAGTTGCTGGCAGTCGGTGCAGTGGCAGATCGAGGTCTTTTCCGGGTCGACCTCCGCCTCATAGGCGATCGCACCGCAATGGCATCCGCCGTCGATCTTCATAGACTATGCTCCTCACAAACTTCGCTGCGCTCAACCTAGCTCTCCTCCGAGGCCTCGGCCATGGCCTTGCGTCGCCGCTCCCATGTGCCAGTCGCCTGTGGCTTGACGAAGAGCCTGGAGATTTGCGGCATCTCTTTCTTCAGTCTCGCCTCCAGGCGCTCGACGCAGGCTTCGATGTCGGGCGCGGTGAGATGATCCTCGAATTCGATGCTCAAGCCAGCAACGATTTCCTCCGGACCGACATGGACGCTCAATATGCCGTTCGCCCGCTGGACGGCCGGATCCTCCTGGGCGATCGCCAGCACCTGGCGCTGCGCTTCGGGAGAAGCGGGCTCGCCAATCAACAGTCCCTTGCTTTCGCGCGCCAGAAAAGCCGCTGTCGCCCCCAGGATGATTGAAATGCCGATCGAGCCGACGCCGTCCAGTTCGGGGATTTCGAGAAGCTCGGCGGCCAGGATGCCGGCGAAGGCGACAATGAGGCCGAGTAGCGCGGCGCTGTCCTCGAACAGAACCGTGTAGACACTCGGATCCTTGCTCGACTGTACGGCTTGCAGCCAACCCTGCCTGCCCTTCTGTCGGCGGAACTCCTTCAGCGCCACCAACCATGAGCTGCCCTCGAACAAGAACGAAAGGCCGAGCACGATATAATTGACCTTGGCGTTGACGACCGGTTCGGGCGCCATGATGTGGATGACGCCCTCATAGAAGGAAATGCCGGCGCCAAGCGCGAACACCAAGAGCGCGATGATGAAGCTCCAGAAATAGAGCTCGCGTCCGTGGCCGAGCGGATGCGTCTGGTCCGGCGGCCGCGCGGCGCGATGCATGCCGTAGAGGAGCAGCGTGCCATTGCCGGTGTCGACCAGCGAATGCACCCCTTCCGACAGCATGGCGGACGAACCGGTGAAGGCTGCCGCCGCGAATTTGGTGACCGCGATCGCCAGATTGCCGGCGAGCGCGGCGTATATCACCCGTCTCGATCCACTATGTCCTGCCATCCGATCCCCGGCTTGCCCCTGCGCGCGAGCTTAGCGGCCCGCCCAGCAAAGCTCTACAGACAATGCGCCAGCCTTTGCGAGGTTTCGAACTGGCGTCGCGACCGCAAAATCGGTTGACAGCCGGCCGGCCGGCTCAGCAAAGCCGCACTGCCTCTTGCAGTCCGTCATTTCTCTTGTTTCACTCGGATTGCCCACAATCGGAGGAGCGAATCATGGCTAAAGGTGCGATGAAGGCGGGCAAGGAAGCCCGCAAGCCGAAGAAGGACGCCAAGAAGCCCGCCGCGGCCCCGGCTCCGAAGGCGCCGCCGGTCAAGGCGATGCGCATCAAGGAAAAGTAAGCGGCCCGAATCGGTCGATCCGGCTCCCTGCGGAATCTGAACCGGCGGCATGACAATGCTGCCGGTGTTTTGTTGATCGGAAAACAACCATCCTATATTCAAGGAGCGAGGACGACCTCGCTTCCCGAAAAACCGGCCGGGACGACCCGCCACCAAGCATCTCGGGCGATGCTGGAATGACGGAGCGTTTTCGATGTCCTGGATCTTTCTTTTCTTCGCCGGCCTGTTCGAGATCGGCTGGGCGATCGGCCTCAAATACACCGACGGCTTCTCCAGACCGCTGCCGACCCTTCTCACCATCGCCTCGATGATCGTCAGCCTCGGCCTGCTCGGCCTGGCGCTGAAGACGCTGCCCGTCGGCACGGCCTATGCCGTATGGACCGGCATCGGCACCGTCGGCACGGCGCTGCTCGGCATCTGGCTGCTCAGCGAGCCCGCGACCGTCGTCCGCCTGGCTTGCATCGGCCTCATCGTCTGCGGCATCGTCGGGCTGAGCTGGTAGCCTAAATTAGAGCTGACAGCACAAATGCATTCAGGGCCGCTTTCGGCGACCCTGACCAATTTTTCCATCGAACCCGGACTTAGAGCGAGTCAGCGATTCACAGAATCGCCGACCCACTCCAAGCTTTTTGGTTCTTGCACAATTCCGGACGGAAAACCGCTACGCACTTTTCCTGGAATTGCTCTAGCGGGCGGAGAAGCCCGGAGGCGTCCTGCCGACGCGCGCCTTGCGGGCGGCGTAGCGTGCGTCACGCTTGGCCTTGCGCGCGGCCTCGTCGGCAAGCTCGAACGCGATGCGCTCGGCTTCCTCCGCCTCGCGGATTTTGGCCTCGGCGGCAGCAGCCTCTTCGGCGGCGATCCGCGCCGCTTCGGCGGCAGCTTCGCGTTCAGCCTTCTCGGCCGCTTCGCGCGCCAGCTTTTCCTGCTTCAGCCTTGCCTTCTCCGCTTCGCGGATGGCGCGGGCCTCGAGGATCGCCTTGCGTTCTGCCTGGCGCGCCAGCACAGCGGGATCATCCGCCGCCGGCTTTGCCTTGAAGCGCGCGAGCAGCGCCTTCTTTGCCTCGTTCGCGGCATTGCGCCGCTCGAAAATGTCTTTTTCCCTGTAGATAGCCAAGTGTACTTCCCTGCAGTCTATTCGCGACGCTTACATACGCGTGAAAGCGGCGAGTTCAAGCGTCAAAACGGTATGCCAGCCATGAAAAAACCGGGCTTGTTGCCGCAGGGATACGGCTTGGCGATGCGCGATGCACTGTTCACCGATCGCGCCTCTGGCGGGCGGCAAGGCATACGGTTACCTAAAGCGCGTTGCGATCTTTCAGATTCGCTCCATGCGCTTTAGGTTTTGATTTTACGCATGTCTTTATCCCGAAACCGATTCCCACTTTCGGGAGACATGCTTTAGAGCGCCAACAGGCAAAAAACCCACATGAACAGGTTCAGGACGCAACCAGATGGAACTCGGTCTCTACACTTTTGCCGATGTCAGCCCGGAGCCGGGTCCCGGCGCCATCGGTCCGCATGAGCGGCTGCGCAATCTCATCGAGGAAATCGAGCTGGCCGACCAGGTCGGCCTCGACGTGTTCGGGCTCGGCGAGCATCACCGCCCCGACTATGCCGCCTCCGCGCCGGTCGTGGCGCTTGCCGCCTCCGCGCCGGTCGTGGCGCTTGCCGCGGCGGCCGAGCGCACGAAGAAGATCCGGCTCACCAGCGCGGTCACCGCGCTTTCCTCCGACGATCCGGTGCGCGTCTTCCAGCAATTCGCCACGCTCGACCTTCTGTCCAACGGCCGCGCCGAGATCATGGCGGGGCGCGGCTCCTTCATCGAATCCTTCCCGCTGTTCGGCTACAATTTGGAAGACTATGACGAGCTTTTCGCTGAGAAGCTCGATCTGTTGCTCGCCATCCGCGACCAGGTGAAGGTGACGTGGCAGGGCAAGCTGCGCGCGCCGATCAACGGCCGCGGCGTCTACCCGCGTCCTTACCAGGAGAAGCTGCCGATCTGGATCGCCATCGGCGGCACACCGCAATCGGCCGCCCGCGCCGGCGTGCTCGGCCTGCCGCTGGCTTTGGCCATCATCGGGGGCGAGCCGGCGCGTTTCGCGCCGCTGTTCGATATCTATCGCGAGGCGGCGCGCCGCGCCAACACCGATCCGGCAACGCTTGCGACCAGCATCAACGTGCACAGCTTCATCGCCGTGACGACCGAACAGGCGGCCGACGACTTCTACGGACCGCAGGCCGAGGTGATGAACCGCATCGGACGCGAGCGCGGCTGGGGCCCGACCTCGCAGGCGCATTTCGACCAGGCGCGGGGTCCCAATGGGGCGCTCTTCGTCGGCAACCCCGAGCAGGTGGCTGAAAAGATCGTCGCCCAGCACAGGATCTTCAACAATGACCGCTTCCTGCTGCAGATGGCGATCGGCACCATGCCGCATGCCAAGATCATGAAGGCGATCGAGCTCTACGGCACCAAGGTGGCGCCGATCGTGCGCAAGGAGACGGCCAAGACCGCGCCAGCGCCGGCTGCCTGACGAGCGATCCGCTCTAAACTGGCCCCCGAATGCGGAAAGCCGACTCTTGGAACCTTGCCCGGAACTCCCGCGTTTCGCGCACAGGCCCGCCATGCATTATCGGCTGGCGGCTTGCAAGGGAACCGATGAAAGCCGAACAGATCGCTTCGGGCGCAAGCGCTGCCGAAAGCCCTGACCCGCGTGCCGATGCCAGGGCGGACATACGCCTGATGCGGTCGCTGGTGATCGGCATCTTCATTCTGATGGCCGCGGCGGCGCTATACTTCGCCCGCGCCTTCTTCATGCCGGTGATGCTTGCCTTCCTGCTGGCGCTGACGCTGACGCCGATTGTGCGCTTTCTGAGAAAGCACGGGATCCCGGAAGTGGTGTCGGCGACGCTGTTGGTGCTGCTGTCGATCTTCATTTTCACCGCCGCCGGCTATCTGCTCAGCGGCCCGGTTATCGACCTCATCAACAACTCCTATTCGATCGGCCAGCAGCTGACCGAGCGGCTGGCGCCGTTCAGGCGGCCGCTCGAACGAATGACGGACCTCGCGCATCAACTGGAAGCGCTGACCGAGACCTCGCAGGAGCCCGGCCTGCAGCGGGTCGCGGTGGCGCCTTCCGGCATCCTGTCCACGGCGGCCGGCAATATCCTGGAAGCAGGCACCGCGATCACCATCGTCTTCGTGCTGTCGCTGTTCCTGCTCGCCTCCGGCACGCTGTTCTACGAGAAGATCGTCCAATCCTTCGCCAGCATGACGCAGAAGAAGCGGGCACTGCGCGTCGTCTATGACGTCGAGCGCGAGATCTCGCACTATCTGCTCACGGTCTCCATCATCAATGTCAGTCTCGGCACGGTGATCGGGCTGGGTCTCTGGGGGCTCGGCATGCCCAACCCGCTGGTCTGGGGGGCGATGGCGGCGTTGCTCAATTTCCTGCCCTATGTCGGCGCGCTGATGACCGTCCTGATCGTCGCCGTCATTGCGCTGATCAGTTTCGACACGATCGCTTACGCGCTCTTGGCGCCGGCCTTCGTGGTGCTGTGCGACGTCGTCGAAGGGCAGTTCGTGACGCCGATGGTGGTCGGGCGGCGCCTCGAGATCAACGCCGTAGCGATCTTCATCGCCATCGCCTTCTGGTCCTGGCTGTGGGGCTTCGTCGGCGCGCTGATGGCGGTGCCGCTGCTGGTCGTCATCAAGGTGTTCTGCGACCACTTCGAAAGCCTGAGCCCGTTCGGCAATTTCCTGGCGGCGCAGCAGACGGCTGTCGTCGATGAAGAGCCGGCCGATAACAACCACAATCAAGCAGCCTGAGGCTGGCCCAATCCCAAATCCCGGCCATTGTTTGCGACACCGGTGACCAGTGCCTATATCGGACCGGTCAAGCCGGACCCGCCCCTGAATGAGCGACTTCGATCTCGATGGCTATTTCGCCCGCATCGGTTACGGCGGACCGGCCGACGCTTCACTCGCCACGCTGCAGGCGCTGCACGCCGCGCACCCGCGGGCGATCCCCTTCGAGAACATCGATGCCTTGATGGGCGTTTCCGTCGGCCTCGACGTCGCTTCACTGCAGGACAAGATTTTTCGCCAGGGCCGCGGCGGCTATTGCTTCGAGCACAATCTGATCTTCATGCACGCGCTTGGCGCGCTGGGCTTCACCGTCAGCGGGCTTGCCGCCCGCGTGCTGTGGGGCCAGCCGGATGACGCGGTCACCGCGCGCAGCCACATGCTGCTGCGCATCGAGCTTGGCGGCCGCACTTATACCGGCGATGTCGGCTTCGGCGGCCTGATGCTGACGGCGCCGCTGCTTTTGGAAGCCGGGCTGGAGCAGCAGACGCCGCACGAAACCTTCCGCCTCGTCGAGACCGGCGGACAATTCCGCCTGCAGGCCGAAATCGGCGATGATTGGCGCACGCTCTACCGCTTCGACCTCGGCCAGGCCTATGAGGTCGACTACCGGGTCGCCAGCCATTTCCTGTCGACGCATCCGAGCTCGCATTTCCTGTCGACGCTGGTCGCAGCACTCGCTTTGCCCGACCGGCGCTACGCGCTGCGCAACAACCGCCTTTCGACGCATCGTGCCGGCGGCCGCAGCGAGCAGCGCGAGGTCGCGACGGCCGCCGAGCTCGCCGACGTGCTGGAGGACCAGCTCGCCATCGTCATTCCCAACCGCGCCGCCTTCGAGGCAAGGCTCAGGGAAAAACGCATCGTGGAGACCTGACCAATGACCGCCCTTTCGGTTCTCGACCTGTCGCCGATCACCCAAGGCAGCACCGCTTCGCAGTCGCTCGCCAATTCGCTCGACCTCGCCCGCCATGCCGAGCGCCTGGGCTACAAGCGCTACTGGCTGGCCGAGCACCACAACATGCCGGGCATCGCGAGCGCCGCGACATCCGTCGTGATCGCGCATGTCGCCGGCGGCACCAAGTCGATCCGCGTCGGCGCCGGCGGCATCATGCTGCCCAACCATGCGCCGCTGGTGATCGCCGAGCAGTTCGGCACGCTGGCGGCACTTTTTCCCGGCCGCATCGACCTCGGACTCGGCCGCGCGCCGGGCACCGACATGCTGACCGCGCGGGCGCTGCGCCGCAACCTGGAGTCTGCCGACAATTTCCCGCAGGACGTGGTCGAGCTGATGGGCTATTTCCAGCCGGCCGAGGAAGGCCAGCGCATCCGTGCCGTGCCGGGCGAAGGCCAGACCGTGCCGGTCTGGATACTCGGCTCCAGCCTCTATGGCGCGCAGCTCGCAGCGCTTCTCGGCCTGCCCTACGCTTTCGCCTCGCATTTCGCGCCGGCCGAGCTCGACCATGCGCTGGAGGTTTATCGCACGCGGTTCCAGCCGTCGGCGCAGCTCGACAAGCCTTATGTCATGCTCGGCCTCAATGTCTCCGCCGCGCCGACGGACGCTGAGGCGAAGCTGTTGTTCAGCTCGCTGCAGCAGGCCTTCGTCAATTTGCGCAGCGGCCGTCCGGGGCAATTGCCGCCGCCAGTCGAGAATTACGACCGCGATCTCGACCCGATGGCGAAAACCATGCTTGCCCAGGCGCTGTCCTGCGCCGTCGTCGGTTCGCCGGAGACGGTGCGCCAGGGCATCGATGCCTTCGTCCGCCGCACCGGCGCCGACGAATTGATGGTGACGGCGCAGATCTTCGATCACGCGGCGCGCGTGCGCTCCTACGAGATTCTCGCCCACGTGCACAAATCGATGTCGAAGGCGGCGTGATCGCGCAGTCACTTTCGCCTGACATATTGGTCTGTTAAGGGCGCGCAGATGTCCCTCTCAGCCAAGAGTTCCCCGTGACCAAAGATCTCGACGACCGCATGCATTTTGCCATCGACCTGGCGCGCCGCGCCGGCGAGCTGGGGCTGAAATATTTCCGAGACCTCGACAACCTGGCCGTCGAGAGCAAGGGGCATCAGGACCTAGTTTCGGAAGCCGACCGCGAGGTCGAGCTGTTCATCCGCGCGGCGATCGCCGAGGCCTATCCGCAAGACGGCATCATCGGCGAGGAGCATGCTGCGGTGACCGGAACAACCGGCCATGTCTGGGTGATCGACCCGATCGACGGCACCGCCAATTTCGTGCGCGGCATTCCCGCCTGGTGCGTGGTGATCGCCTGCGCCAGGGACGGCGAGACGGTGGTCGGCGTCATCCATGAGCCTTCGACCGACGAGACGTTCTACGGCCGCCTGGGCGGCGGCGCCTTGCTCAACGGCAAGCCGATCAAGACCAGCAATGCCGCGTCGCTTTCCGAGGGCGCCGTCGGCACCGGGCTGTCCAACCGCGCCTCGACCAAGAATGTCGTCACTCTCATCAGCCTGATCATGGCGGAGGGCGGCGTCTTCTACCGCAATGCTTCCGGAGCGCTGATGCTCGCCTATGCGGCGTCCGGCCGGCTGCTCGGCTATGTCGAGGAGCACATGAACGCCTGGGACTGCCTCGCCGGCATGCTGCTGGTCGAAGAGGCCGGCGGAACGGTGCTCAGAGCCGATCCGAAGACGGTGCTCGACCAGGGCACGCGGGTGATCGCCGGCGGCAGCCGCATCTTCCCGAGATTGCAGGCGCTGTGCGCAGAGGCCCTCGAAGCTACGCGCTGACGCTCTGCGCGATCGCGCCCAGCGGCCGGCAGGAATTGCGGATCATCAGCCGGCCCTTCAGCACCAGCTTGCGCGGCGGCGCGTCGCGGTTGCCGGCCAGCCGGTCGAGCAGGAGGTTCGCCGCCTGCTCGCCGATCGCCTGCACCGGCTGCGCCACGGTGGTCAGCTGCGGCACGAACACGTCCGACCAGGGAAAGTCGTCGAAGCAGGCGACCGAAATGTCCTCGGGGCAAGAGAGGCCGATGTCGCGGATCGCTTTCATCGTGCCGATCACCATCGGGTTGTTGGCCGAGAAGATCGCGCTTGGCCGGTCGTGCAGCGACAAGAGCTGCATGGTGGCGTTGTAGCCGTCGATCTCGTGGAAATTGCCGGAGCGTATGAGTTCCTCCGCCACCGGCAGGCCGGCCGCCTGCAGCGCCTCGCGATAGCCGATCATGCGGTCATGCATGGGGGATATGTCGGACGTGCCGGTGATGTAGCCGATGCGCCGATGGCCAAGATGGATGAGATAGGTGACGGCGTCGTACACGGCGCGCTGGTTGTCCAGCACCACCGCGTCGGTGTCGACGCCTTCGCAGAGGCGGTCGAGCAGCACCACCGGCACATTGGTGTCCTCGACGATGCCCTTCAGAAGGCCGCCGTCGCCGACACGCGCCACGATCAGCCCGTCGACCATGCGATCGAGCAGCAGGCGGATCTGCTCGTCCTGCGTGTTCAGATCCTCGTCGGTGCAGCACAGCATGACGGCATAGCCGGCGCGGTCGAAGGCCTGCTGGATGACCGAGACGACATCGGTGAAGAACGGGTTGGTGATGTGCGGCACGGTGAGGCCGATGGTGCGCGTGGTGCCCATCTTAAGGCTGCGGGCGATGGCATTGCGCTTGTAGCCGATGTCGCGGATCGCCTGCTCGATGCGTTGCGTAAGCTCGGGACTGACGGTGGCGGTACCGTTGAGCAATGCCGACACGGTGGCCACGGACACACGCGCCGCCTCAGCCACATGCAGCATGGTCGGCGCCGTGGATTTCCGCTGTTTTTTCTGCTCTGACGCCGTCATTTTCGAAACGTTTAGCCGCCCTTATCTGGCTAAACCTACGTAAACCCGGCGCTTTTCGCAAGAATTGAAATGCATCAATCCTCAGAGAACAGATAGGCGCTTGACACGTTCGAAACGTTTCGATTAGCGTTCAAGTCGCCGAAGACGACGGAGGGAGGCCGTCCTTTGTCATGCAGCGCCCTGGCCCCATCACGACGGAGGACGTGACGGCCGACGGTCCGACCGTCGTCCTGAGCGCGACCGGCATTTCCAAGCGGTTCGGCGGCATCACCGCGCTGTCCGATGTCAGCCTGGACCTCAGGCCGGGCGAGGTGCATGCGCTGATGGGCGAGAACGGCGCCGGCAAGTCGACGCTGATGAAGATACTCTCGGGCGTCTATACCGACTACGAAGGCACTGTCGCCATCGACGGCCAGGCGGTCCGTTTCTCCGGTGTGCGCGACGCCGAGGACGCCGGCATCGCTATCATCCATCAGGAGCTCAACCTCGTCCCCGAGCTCAGCGTCGCCGACAACATCTTCCTCGGCCGCGAGAAGCTGATCGCCGGGCTGGTGGTGGACCGCAAGGCGAGCAGCCGCGCGGCAAAAGCGCTGTTGCAGCGTCTCGGCATCGAGCTCGATCCGGAAGCGCGCGTCGGCCGGCTCAGGGTCGGCGAGCAGCAGCTGGTGGAGATCGCCAAGGCGCTGTCGAAATCGGCGCGCATCCTGATCATGGACGAACCCACCTCGGCGCTGTCACCGGCCGAGTGCGAGCGACTGTTCCGCATCATCCGTCAGCTCGCGGCAAGCGGCGTCGCCATCGTCTACATCTCGCACCGCATCGACGAGGTCGTGCATCTGGCAAGCCGGGTGACGGTGCTGCGCGACGGGCGTCACGTGCTGACCAACGATATGGCGGCGCTGAACGAAGACGCCATCATCTCGGCCATGGTCGGCCGCGATCTTATGGCGTCCTCCGATCATCAGCGCGGTCCGGGCGGCAACGCTGTGCTCGCGGTCAGGGACTTGTCGCTGTCGAAGCCCGACCGGCATGGCTGGCGCAGCGTGATCGAGGGCGTGAGCTTCGATCTTTCGGCGGGCGAAATCCTCGGCATAGGCGGGCTGCTGGGTTCCGGCCGCACCGAAATCCTGGAAGCGATCTTCGGCTCCGGCGGCGGCCGTACCGGCGGCGAGATCAAGCTCGGCGGCGCGCCGGTCGAGATCGGCTCGCCGCGCGAGGCGCGCCGGCTGGGCATCGCTTTGGTCACCGAGGACCGCAAGACGCAAGGCCTGCATCTCACGGCCTCGATCACCGACAATGTCGCGCTGCCGCTGGTCGGCGCGCTGGCCCGCTTCGGCCTGCGCTCGCGCTCGGGCGAGCAAGGCCTTGCGCGCGAGGCGGTGAGCGCGCTCGGCATACGCTGCGAAAGCATCGAGCAGGCCGCCGGCACGCTGTCGGGCGGCAACCAGCAGAAGGTGGTGATCGGCAAGTGGCTGGCGACGCGGCCGCGCGTGCTCCTGCTCGACGAGCCGACGCGCGGCATCGATGTCGGCGCCAAGCGCGAGATCTACGACCTCGTCTTCAAGCTCGCCGGCGACGGTCTGGCGATCGCCGTGATCAGCTCGGAACTCCCCGAGCTCCTGCATCTGGCCGACCGCATCCTGGTCATGGCGGAGGGCCGCCAGCGCGGCATCCTGCCCCGCGCTGAGGCCAGCGAGGAGGCGATCATGCGGCTTGCCGCCCCTAGAAGGACCGCGAGACCTGCCGCATGAACCTCATCAGCCTTGTCTCCCGCACCAAGCTTTACTGGGGGCTGATCGCCATCTTCCTGATCGGCGTCTTCGGCTCGCCTATCAGCTCCAAGGGCAACAACATCTTCCTGTCCTACGGCAATCTGCTCGACGTGCTGCGCCAGGTGTCGACCACCGGCCTCATCGCCACCGGGATGACGGCGGTGATCCTGACCGGCGGCATCGATCTTTCCGTCGGCTCGCTGATGGCAATCTGCTCGGTCGTCTGCGCCATGCTGCTCACCGTGCCGGGCATCACGCCGTCGGCGGCGCTTGGCGTGCCGACGACCGCGCTGGTGGCTCTCAGCCTCGGCGCGCTCGCCACCCGCTTCATCCTGCTCAACATCGAGAAATCGCGCGCCGGCGGGGACGCCGGGCGCGACGCGCGGCTGGACACGACGCGCGGGCTGGTCATCCCGGGCGTCGTCGGCGTGGTGCTGTGCGCGCTTTCGCTGTGGTATCTCTTGCCCCAGGTCGAGACCAAGTTCGGCGTGCTGGGCGTGCTGTTGGTGGCGCCTTGCGTCGGCCTGCTGTTCGGCACCATCAACGGCTTCATCATCGTCGCCGGGCGGCTGCAGCCATTTATCGTGACGCTGGCGATGATGGTGACGGCGCTCGGCATCGCCAGGCTGACCGCCGGCCAGAACAATGCGGTGCTGCCGGTCTATACCGGCTCCAACGCCACGGAAGAGTTCGAGATCCTGCGCTCGCTGGTGTTCGGCGTCGTGCCGATGCCAGGCCTGTTCTTCCTCGGCGCGGTCGTGATCTACGGCGCGGTGCTGCGCTTCACGCCCTTTGGCCGCTATGTCTACGCCATCGGCGGCAATGAGGAGGCGGCGCGGCTTTCCGGCATCGCGGCGGGACGCGTCAAGATCGCCACCTATGCGGTGTCCGGCTTGCTCGCCGGCATCGCGGCGGTGCTCTACGTGGCGCAATACCGGCAAGGCAAGCCGGATGCCGGCGCGGGGCTGGAGCTCGACGCCATCGCCGCCGTGGTTATCGGCGGCACCAGCCTGATGGGCGGGCGAGGCAGCCTGATCGGCACCTTCTGCGGCGTGCTGATCTTCGGACTGCTGTCCAACATCCTGCAGCTGCACAACATCAATTCGAACCTTCAGCTGGTGCTGAAGGGGGCGATCATCATCGGCACGGTGCTCGTTCAGGAGCGCAACGCTGGCGACATCTTAAGCTATCTGCGCCTGCCCGGCGGACGGGCGGCGCAAAAGGAAACGGCCGCGGCCAAGCGGCCGTCACAGGAGACGCCGTCTCTATAATCCGGAGGAAACAGGACCATGAAACGACGTGAAATGCTGAAGCTCGCCACTTTCGCGGCGGCACTTCTGACGACCACCGCAATTCTGTCCGGCAGCCATGCCTTTGCCCAGGACAAGAAGTGGAAGATCGGCTTCTCGCAGGTGACGACCATCGAACCCTGGCGCGCCCAATTCAACAAGGACATCATCGCCGAGGCCGCCAAGCATCCGGAAGTCGAGCTGATCATCACCGACGGCGAGGACAAGACCGAGAAGCAGGTCGCCGACGTCGAGAACCTGATCCGCCAGGAGGTCGACGCGCTGCTGGTGTCGCCGAAGGAATCGGCCGGCCTCACCGGCGTCGTGCAACAGGCGATCGACGCCAAGATCCCGGTCTTCGTGCTCGACCGCAACGTCGACACCAAGGACTACACGCAGTTCGTCGGCGGCGACAACAAGCTGATCGGCCGGGCTGCCGGCGAATATGCCGTCGAGCTTCTGGGCGGCAAGGGCAAGGCCGCCGGCAACGTCGTCGAGATCTGGGGCGGCATGGGCACGCAGCCGGCGCATGACCGCCATGACGGCTTCCATGAATTCACCGACAAGGAGCCGGGCATCAAGTATCTGCTCGATCAGCAGTCGGGCGACTGGAAGCAGGACCAGGCCTACAACATCATGGCCAACGCGCTGAAGACCAACGAGAAGATCGACCTCGTCTACGGCCACAACGATCCGATGGCCTATGGCGCCTATCTCGCGGCCAAGGATGTCGGGCGCGAGAAGGACATCAAGTTCATCGGCATCGACGGCCTGCCCAACGAAGGCGTGCAGATGGTGAACAAGGGCGAGCTGACCGCGACCTTCACCTATGTCACGCCGGGCGCCGAGGGCCTGCGCCAGGCGATCAAGTTCCTGAACGGCGAGAAGGTCGAGAAGACCATCACGCTGCCGACGGAAAGGATCACCAAGGAGAACGCCGCCAAGATCCTCAAGGACAACGGGCTCTAAGTCCGGAGCCCTGCCGGGCCACGCGCCCGGCAGGGTTTAGCCCGAGGGCGAGGCTCTCCCCATTCCTTGCCGCCGGATGCGCGTAGCGTCGCCGAGACGCCGATTTTCCGGCCTTTCGCGACCGAAAGTCACGCCCGCCGAGGCGAGCGTTACCCTCACCGGATGACGGCTCGAGGCACCGCCAGCGGCGTCACGTCCAAAAAAGCCAGTCTGAACAATACGATAGCGCGGGCTCGCGCCGAGCGCGCCGCAACGCGCGGCGGATCGCTGCCAAAGCCTTGCCGAGACAATGAACAGCTTGCGCAGAATGCTTGCGCCCCGTATCGGCTGTTCTTATATACGCCCCAGCCGTCCCGGCCCCCGAAAACCGGTGACCATGACGGGATTTCTTGTGAACAGGGGCTTTCGTCGGAACGCCTTTTGAAGGGTCCTGAGAGCCTGCTTAGAGGAGAGACTAGAACAATGGCAAAAGTTATCGGTATCGATCTCGGCACCACCAATTCCTGCATCGCCATCATGGATGGCAAGGACCCCAAGGTGATCGAGAATGCTGAGGGCGCGCGCACGACGCCTTCCATCGTCGCCATCTCGAATGACGGCGAACGCCTCGTTGGCCAGCCGGCCAAGCGCCAGGCGGTCACCAATCCTGAAAACACCATCTTCGCGGTCAAGCGCCTGATCGGCCGCCGCTATGACGACCCGGTGACGGAGAAGGACAAGAAGCTTGTCCCCTACAAGATCGTCAAGGGCGACAATGGCGACGCCTGGGTCGAGGCCGGCGGCAAGAAGCAGTCGCCCAGCCAGATCTCGGCCATGATCCTGCAGAAGATGAAGGAGACGGCGGAAGCCTATCTCGGCGAGAAGGTCGAGAAGGCGGTCATCACCGTTCCGGCCTATTTCAACGACGCCCAGCGCCAGGCGACCAAGGACGCCGGCAGGATCGCCGGCCTTGAGGTGCTGCGCATCATCAACGAGCCGACGGCCGCAGCCCTTGCCTACGGCCTGGAGAAGAAGGACGGAAAGACCATCGCCGTCTATGACCTTGGCGGCGGCACCTTCGATATTTCCGTGCTCGAAATCGGCGACGGCGTGTTCGAGGTGAAGTCGACCAATGGCGACACCTTCCTCGGCGGCGAGGATTTCGACATGCGGCTCGTCGAATATCTGGCGGCCGAGTTCAAGAAGGAACAGGGCATCGACCTCAAGGCCGACAAGCTGGCGCTGCAGCGTCTGAAGGAAGCGGCCGAGAAGGCCAAGATCGAGCTGTCGTCGACGACGCAGACCGAGATCAACCTTCCCTTCATCACCGCCGACGCCACCGGCCCGAAGCACCTGACGATGAAGCTCACCCGGGCGAAGTTCGAGCAGCTGGTCGACGACCTCGTCCAGCGCACGATCGAGCCCTGCAAGGCGGCGCTCAAGGATGCTGGCCTGAAGGCTGCCGAGATCGACGAAGTGGTGCTGGTCGGCGGCATGACCCGCATGCCCAAGATCCAGGAGATCGTGAAGCAGTTCTTCGGCAAGGAGCCGCACAAGGGCGTCAATCCGGATGAGGTCGTTGCGCTCGGCGCCGCCATCCAGGCCGGCGTGCTGCAGGGCGACGTCAAGGACGTGCTGTTGCTCGATGTGACGCCGCTGTCGCTGGGCATCGAGACGCTGGGTGGCGTGTTCACCCGACTGATCGAGCGCAACACGACGATCCCGACCAAGAAGAGCCAGACCTTCTCGACCGCCGAGGATTCTCAGTCGGCGGTGACGATCCGCGTCTTCCAGGGCGAGCGCGAAATGGCGGCGGACAACAAGCTGCTTGGCCAGTTCGACCTGGTCGGCATCCCGCCGGCGCCGCGCGGCGTGCCGCAGATCGAGGTCACCTTCGACATCGACGCCAACGGCATCGTCAACGTTTCGGCCAAGGACAAGGGCACCGGCAAGGAGCACCAGATCCGCATCCAGGCTTCGGGCGGCCTGTCCGACGCCGACATCGAGAAGATGGTGAAGGACGCCGAGGCCAATGCCGACGCCGACAAGAAGCGCCGTGCTCTCGTCGAGGCCCGCAACCAGGCCGAGGCGCTGGTGCATTCGTCCGAGAAGTCGCTGAAGGATTATGGCGACAAGGTCTCGGATGCTGATCGCACCGCGATCTCCGATGCCATCGCCGCGCTGAAGACCGCGGCCGAAGGCGACGATCCGGCCGATATCGAGGCCAAGTCGCAGTCGCTCGCCGAAGTGTCGATGAAGCTCGGCCAGGCCATGTACGAGGCCTCGCAGAAGGAAGCGGCCGAAGCCGACGCCAAGGCGGATGCCGCCAAGGATTCGGACGTGGTCGACGCCGACTTCGAGGAAATCGACGAAGACGACGACAAGAAGAAGTCGGCTTGAGCCGGCTGACGGCGATTAAGTGCAAAAGCCCGGCGCAAAGCCGGGCTTTTTTGCAACCTTCGTTGAAAAAGTACGGGCCTGCTTGAAAAAGTGACGGAAAAAACCGGAGCTAGCCTGCTTGGTACTAGCATCCGGGAAACATCGCTCCTAAATCCAAGGCCATGCCGGCAAACGTCGCCAACAATGCTTGAAGACATTGAGCATCCGGACAGCGGGAAAAAATGAAAGCTGATTTCTACGAAACGCTGGGCGTGCAAAAAGGCGCCGACGAAAAGGAACTCAAGAGCGCTTTTCGCAAGCTCGCCATGCAGTTCCATCCCGACCGCAACCCCGGCGACCATGCCTGCGAGCACAAGTTCAAGGAAATCAACGAAGCCTACGAGACGCTGAAGGACCCGCAGAAGCGCGCCGCCTATGACCGCTTCGGCCACGCCGCTTTCGAGGGCGGCATGAACGGCGCCGCGCACGGCTTCGGCGCCGGCGGTTTCGCGGACATCTTCGAGGATATTTTCGGCGACATGATGGGTGGCCGCCAGCGCCGCTCGTCGGGCGGCCGTGAACGCGGCGCCGACCTGCGC
>NZ_RZSB01000149.1:0-9846 GCF_004023285.1 Mesorhizobium sp. M2A.F.Ca.ET.067.02.1.1 | reverse complement strand
CGCCTGCCGCAAACAAGCGAGTTAAACCGTTTTAGGTGTCGCGCAAATTTGTTTGCGCTGCAGCATTTTCACGTTAATCATTGCGCCGTTCACCTCCTTTACGCTGCTGGAGCCCAGTCCTTGGCCATCACGAAGATCCTCGTCGCCAACCGGTCCGAAATCGCCATCCGCGTGTTCCGCGCGGCCAATGAGCTCGGTCTCAAAACCGTGGCGATCTGGGCGGAGGAGGACAAATATTCGCTGCATCGCTTCAAGGCCGATGAAAGCTACCAAGTCGGACGCGGGCCGCATCTCGCCAAGGACATGGGGCCGATCGAGAGCTACCTGTCGATCGAGGAGGTGATCCGGGTCGCCAGGCTGTCGGGCGCCGATGCCATCCATCCCGGTTACGGCCTGCTGTCGGAAAGCCCGGAATTCGCCGAGGCCTGCGCCGAAGCCGGCATCACCTTCATCGGCCCGAAGCCGGAAACGATGCGCCGGCTGGGCAACAAGGTCGCCGCGCGCAACCTGGCGATCGAGGTCGGCGTGCCGGTCGTGCCGGCAACCGATCCGCTGCCCGACGACATGGACGAGGTCAAGAAGCTCGCCGCTCAGATCGGCTATCCGGTGATGCTGAAGGCCTCATGGGGCGGCGGCGGCCGCGGCATGCGCGCCATCCGTGCCGAGGCAGACCTCGCGCGCGAGGTGATGGAAGGCAAGCGCGAGGCCAAGGCCGCCTTCGGCAAGGACGAGGTCTATCTCGAAAAGCTGATCGAGCGCGCCCGCCATGTCGAGGTCCAGGTGCTGGGCGACACCCACGGCAATGCGGTGCATCTGTTCGAGCGCGACTGTTCGATCCAGCGCCGCAACCAGAAGGTCGTTGAGCGCGCGCCGGCGCCTTACTTGAGCGAAGAGCTGCGCCAGGAGCTTTGCGGCTATGCGCTCAAGATCGCGCGCGAAACGAGCTATATCGGCGCCGGCACGGTCGAGTTCCTGCAGGACGCCGACACCGGCAAGTTCTACTTCATCGAAGTCAATCCGCGCATCCAGGTCGAGCACACCGTCACCGAGCAGGTGACCGGCATCGACATCGTCAAGGCGCAGATCCATATCCTCGACGGCTTCGCCATCGGCACCAAGCAATCAGGCGTGCCGGCGCAGAAGGACATCAGGCTCAACGGCCACGCGCTGCAGTGCCGCATCACCACCGAGGATCCGGAGCACAATTTCATCCCGGACTACGGCCGCATCACCGCCTATCGCGAGGCGGCCGGCTTCGGCATCCGGCTCGACGGCGGCACCGCCTATTCGGGCGCGGTCATCACCCGGTTCTACGATCCGCTGCTCGAAAAGGTGACGGCCTGGGCGCCGACGCCCGGCGAGGCGATTTCGCGCATGAACCGGGCGCTGCGCGAGTTCCGCATCCGGGGTGTGGCCACCAACCTCACCTTCCTCGAAGCGATCATCAACCACCCGCGCTTCGCCGACAATTCCTACACGACCAAGTTCATCGACACGACGCCGGAACTGTTCGAGCAGGTGAAGCGGCAGGACCGCGCCACCAAGCTGCTCACCTATCTGGCCGATGTCAGCGTCAACGGCCACCCCGAGACGCGCGGCCGGCCGGCGCCGAAGGCGAATGCGGCCGCACCCGTGGTGCCCTATCTCAACGGCCATATCCCAGACGGCAGCAAGCAGAGGCTCGATGCGCTCGGCCCGGAGAAATTCGCCGCCTGGATGCGGGCGCAGCGCCAGGTGCTGGTCACCGACACGACGATGCGCGACGGCCACCAGTCGCTGCTCGCCACGCGCATGCGCACCTATGACATTGTCGGCATCGCCGGCACCTATGCGCGCGCCCTGCCGCAACTCTTGTCGCTGGAATGCTGGGGCGGCGCGACGTTCGACGTCGCCATGCGCTTCCTCACCGAGGACCCTTGGGAGCGGCTGGGCAAAGTGCGCGAGGCGGCGCCCAATCTGCTGCTGCAGATGCTTTTGCGCGGCGCCAACGGCGTCGGCTACACCAACTATCCCGACAATGTCGTGCAGCATTTCGTCAAACAGGCGGCAAGCGGCGGCGTCGACCTGTTCCGCGTCTTCGACTGCCTGAACTGGGTCGAGAACATGCGCGTCGCCATGGACGCGGTCGGCGCCGAGGGCAAGCTGGTCGAAGCGGCGATATGCTACACCGGGGACATCCTCGATCCGGCGCGGGCGAAATACGACCTCAAATATTATGTCGGGCTGGCCAAGGAGCTGGAAGCGGCCGGCGCCCACATCATTGCCGTCAAGGACATGGCCGGGTTGCTCAAGCCGGCCGCGGCGCGCGTTCTGTTCAAGGCGCTGCGCGAGGCGACCGACCTACCGATCCATTTCCACACGCATGACACGTCGGGCCTTTCGGCGGCGACGGTGCTGGCGGCGGTGGAGAGCGGCGCCGACGCCATCGACGCGGCGATGGATTCCTTCTCCGGCAACACCTCGCAGCCCTGCCTCGGCTCGATCGTCGAGGCGCTGAAGGGGACCGAACGCGATCCCGGTCTCGACCCGCAATGGATCCGCCACATCTCCTTCTACTGGGAGGCGGTGCGCAACCAGTACGCGGCTTTCGAGAGCGACCTCAAGGGGCCCGCCTCGGAAGTCTATCTGCACGAGATGCCGGGCGGCCAGTTCACCAACCTCAAGGAACAGGCGCGCTCGCTCGGGCTGGAGACACGCTGGCATGAGGTGGCGCAGGCCTATCACGACGTCAACCTGATGTTCGGCGACATCGTCAAGGTGACGCCGTCATCCAAGGTGGTCGGCGACATGGCGCTGATGATGGTCAGCCAGGATCTCACCGTCGCCGATGTCGAGAACCCGGCCAAGGACATCGCCTTCCCGGATTCGGTCGTGTCGATGCTGCGCGGCGATCTTGGCCAGTCGCCCGGCGGCTGGCCAGCGGCGCTGCAGAAGAAGGCGTTGAAGGGCGACAAGCCGATCACGGTCAGGCCCGGCTCGCTGCTGAAGCCCGCCGACCTCAAGGCCAGCCGCAAGGATATCGAGACGAAGCTCGAGCGCAAGCTCTCGGAGTATGAGTTCGCTTCCTGGCTGATGTATCCGAAGGTGTTCACCGATTTCGCTGCCGCGCAGGAGACCTACGGGCCGGTGAGCGTCCTGCCGACACCGACCTATTTCTACGGCATGAAGTCGGAAGACGAGATCTTCCTCGACATCGAGAAGGGCAAGACGCTGGTGGTCCGCTGCCAGGCGTTCGGCGATGTCGACGACAAGGGCATGGTCACGGTCTTCTTCGAGCTCAACGGCCAGCCGCGCCGCGTCAAGGTGCCTGACCGCGCGCATGGCGCTTCCGCCGCCAAGGCGCGCCGCAAGGCCGAGCCCGGCAATGAGGGGCATGTCGGCGCGCCGATGCCGGGCGTGGTCTCGGCGCTTGCCGTGGCGCCTGGACAGGCGGTCAAGGCGGGCGACGTGCTCTTGTCGATCGAGGCGATGAAGATGGAAACCGCGCTGCACGCCGAACGCGACGGCGAGATCGCCGAAGTGCTGGTCAAGGCCGGCGACCAGATCGACGCGAAGGATCTGCTCATAGCCTTTAAATGACGGTCGGATCGTCATGCCTGGCGGGCGGCTGACAGCAGCCGTCCACAGCCGCTCGACAAGTGTCTTGACCCGCCGCGCCCGGTCGGGCAGGGAACCCGCTCCAATTCGCCGTGGCGGGAATCGCCCTGGCTTCAGAAGACGCGGAGAGAAAATGGCCGACGAAATCACCGAGACCAGCCAGACTGTAGCCGCCGGCCAGCTGCGCACCATCATCGAGCGCATCGAGCGACTCGAGGAAGAGAAGAAGACGATCTCCGACGACATCAAGGATGTCTATGCCGAGGCCAAGGGCACCGGCTTCGACACCAAGGCGATCCGCACCATCGTGCGGCTGCGCAAGAAGGACCAGGCGGAGCGGCAGGAAGAGGAGTCGATCCTCGACCTCTACAAGGCCGCTCTCGGCATGGTGTAAGCCCTCTTGGCCGGCAGCCGGTCATGACCGAATTCGACTTCGGCGGCCGCCGCGCCTCGGAGTTCCGCCATCGCGGCTTCTGGGCCCTGTTCGCCGAGCGGCATCCGCAGGAAAGAGCCACGCTTGCAAGGCGCGGGCCCTGGTTCTGGCAGCGCGGGCTGCCGGATTTCGCCCTGGTGCTTTCGATGTATGTCGCGCCGGCGCAAAACCATGTCGGCGTCTTCTTCGGGCGCAATGAGAAGTTCGGGGCAACGGACTCATGGTCGCGGCTGAAGCCGTTCCAGCCGGCGATCGAGGCGAAGCTGAAGCTCAAGCCCGAGCAGAGCTCGCAAGGTCTCGGCATCAACTCGCTATGGCATGTGAACTGCTATGCCGAGGACAACTGGCCGGCCATGACCGACTGGCTGGTGACAGAGTGCTCGCGCTTCGAAGAAGCCGTGACCGACGTCCTGGGGCGGAGATAGGCCGCCGGGATGACGGATTTTTTCCGCACGCGCTGGAGGGGTGAAGCGCCGCTCGACCGGCTGTTCTGGCGCGACATGCTGCTCGTCGCGACGATCCTGAGCATCGCCTCGTCGGCGCTTGCGCTGATCCTGCTTGGATTGAAGCTGCCGCTCTGGCTGGTGCTGGCGGTGCATTTACTGCCTGTTCCCTACAACATCTTCCTGACCATCGCCGTCTGGCGCACGGCGGAGAAGAGCGGCGGGTTCAAGGCGCAGCTGATGATGCTGGGTTCGGCGCTCTGGCTGATCGCGACGGTCGTGGCATGATGATCTTTCCCGGAGCAATTCCGGGCGGAAGGCTACGGCGAAGGCGCCGAACCTAACCGCGTCGCACTTTACCTGGAATCGCTCCAGACGAAAAAGGGCGGCCGAAGCCGCCCTTTGGGAGTTGTTTCCGGGATATCAGGTCGCCGGTTCGAAGCGCAGCGCCACGCCGTTGATGCAATAGCGCAGGCCGGTCGGCGGCGGGCCGTCCTCGAAGACATGGCCGAGATGGCTGCCGCAGCGCGAGCAGTGGCATTCTGTGCGGACCATGCCGTAGCTGCGGTCGACAGTGGTCTCGATCGAGCCCGGGACCGGATCGTTGAAGCTCGGCCAGCCGGTGCCGCTCTCGAACTTCAGCTTGGATTCGAACAGCGGCTGGTCGCAGCCGACGCAATAGAAAGTGCCGGCGCGCTTCTCATAGAGCAGGGCGCAGCTGCCGGGGCGCTCGGTGCCGTGATTGCGCATGACGGCATACTGCTCCGGCGTCAGCCGGGCGCGCCACTCGGCATCGGTGCGGGTGACGGGACAGGCGTGGGCGTCCATGAAATCTCCTCGCCTTGGCGGCTCGTTGTTGCTTGCAACGGGTATTCGTCGGAACATAGGCGTTTGTTACACGTGCCGCCAGCGAAAGCGGGCTAATCCCTGATACACGGATTTTGAAAGATTGCCGTTTGTCTTGGCGCAAGACTTTCTGCTCAGGCCCGTGAAATCGGCGCAAGCGCCGGGGATTGGTCGAGGCCGCCCCAACTTCGTCATTCTATGGCGGAGCAAGGAGCGAAGCGACGCGGCGCAGACCATAGAATCCATTCCGTGACTTGGAAGCGCCGCCACGGTGCAGAATTCTGCTCCGTTGCAGGCCTCGGCGAAGGTAACGGCATGGATTCCAGGGTCTGCGCGCGTCGCTTCGCTCCTTGCTCCGCCCTGGAATGACGATCGCGATGGGCGTTTCGGCCAATCTCCAAAGCATGCCGCCTGCCAATGCGAACGGAGCCGACCGGTCAACATCCCTGTGCCGGGGAACTAATGCTTGCGCGACAACTGCCTGGTCGCGGCTTCCAGCCCGGCCAGTGTCAGCGGGAACATGCGGCCGCCGAAGATCTCGCTGATCATGGCGATCGAGTGCGTGTAGCGCCAGTTCTTCTCGGCTTCCGGGTTCAGCCAGATCGCGTTCGGCCATTGCTGCAACAAGCGCACCAGCCACACGCTGCCGGCCTCCGGGTTCCAGTGCTCGACCGAGCCGCCCGGATGGGCGATCTCGTAGGGGCTCATCGAGGCGTCGCCGACGACGATCACCTTATAGTCCGGCCCGTATTTGTGGATCAGGTCGAAGGTCGGGATCGTCTCGGCCAGCCGCCGCCGGTTGTCCTTCCAGACGCGCTCGTAGAGGCAGTTGTGGAAGTAGAAATATTCGAGCTGGCGGAACTCGGCACGGGCGGCCGAGAACAGCTCCTCGACACCGCGGATGTGGTCGTCCATCGAGCCGCCGACATCGAAAAACATCAAAAGCTTCACGGCATTGCGCCGCTCGGGCCGTGTCTTGACGTCGAGATAACCGTGCTCGGCGGTGGCATGGATGGTGCCGGGCAGGTCGAACTCCTCCTCGGCGCCCTCGCGCACCCAGCGGCGCAGCCGCTTCAGCGCCACCTTGATGTTGCGGGTGCCGAGCTCGACGGTGTCGTCGAAATTCTGGAATTCACGCTTGTCCCAGACTTTCACCGCGCGGCGATGCCGGCTTTCATGCTGGCCGATGCGCACCCCTTCCGGATTGTAGCCATAGGCGCCGAAGGGCGAGGTGCCGCCGGTGCCGATCCATTTCGAGCCGCCCTGGTGCCGGCCTTTTTGCTCCTCGAGCCGCTGCTTCAAGGTTTCCATCAACTTATCGAAGCCGCCCAAAGCCTCGACCAGTTTTTTCTCCTCCTCGGTCAGGTGCTTTTCGGCCAGCCGGCGCAGCCATTCCTCGGGGATGTTGGCGACATCGACGGCGTCGGATCCGCCAAGCGCCTCGACGCCCTTGAAGACATGCGCGAAGACCTGGTCGAAACGGTCGATATGGCGCTCGTCCTTCACCAGGGCCGCGCGGGCGAGGTAATAAAAAGCCTCGACGTCATAATCGACCAGCCCGGCTTCCAGCCCTTCCAGCAGCGACAGATATTCCCTGAGCGAAACGGGAACCCGCGCTGCCTTCAGTTCGAGGAAGAAGGGGATGAACATGGTTGGGCTGCTATCTGTGCCCCTCGATCTTCTCGCGTGCCGCGCTTGCAATGAACGCGGAGCGGGTAAGGCCGCGCCGGCCGGCTTCTTCGTCTATTGCTGCCAACAGACCAGCATCGAGGGACAGATTGGCTCGGACAGGTCTTCCTGAATCGATCAGCACGGGGATCATCACCGCGGATTCGCCGGCGGTGCTATCGATCTCGCCTGACCGCAGCAATTGCGTCATCGTGCGAGGGGCAGGCATCGGCAGCTGCTTTGCTATCCGGGCCTCAGCCCATTCACGCATGGCCGACGTCGCGTCGGCGATTGCTTCCTCGGGATTTGCCCCGCCGCCGTGGCAACCGGGAAGATCGGGCACCCGCACGCCCCAGACATCGTCGGCTCCGTCGAGTACTCCGACATAGTGCGTCATGTGGATCGTCCTCAAATCCATCCGGCAAGTCGAGCGATCGAACGCGCCACACCCGGAGACTGTTCGCGATGACGGGGCACGATGATCATAGCGTCCGGCCTTTCCGGATGCTCACACTTTTCATGCTTGCCGCCACCGACATTCAACCAACCTTCGTGCAGAAGTCTCGCAACAATCTTGCGCGTATTGGTCTCTATCAGCGGCATCGCGCTCCCTATTATATGCGCAATATATTGCGCAATTTCTATCATTTCAACCACTGACCATGATTACAGCAGATCGTATTCAATAAAACCCGTGCGGCGCGCGACATGATCATAGAGCCGGCGCGCGGTGGCGTTGGTCTCGTGCGTCATCCAGTAGACGTTCTTCACGCCGATCTTGCCGGCCTCGTCCTGCACCGCTTTGATCAGCGCGGCGCCCACGCCTTTGCCGCGCACCTCCGGGTCGGCGAACAGGTCCTGCAGATAGCAGTTGTTTTTCTCCGACCAGCCGGAGCGGTGGTAGAGGTAATGGGTCAACCCAACGGCCTTGCCGTCGAGCGTGGCGATGAAACCTTTCGGCTCGAACTCACCGTCGGTGAACAGCCGCTTCCAGGTGATGGCGTAGACCTCTTCCGGCAGCTTGGTTTCATAGAAGGTGAGATAGGCCGTCCACAACCGGCGCCAGTCGGCGTGATCGGACTGTGCGAGCGGGCGGATGGTGATCTCGGACATTTTTCCTCCGATATTTGAATTTGACTCGAAGCTGCCGCTGCGGCCGCTTGCCGGCAACGGTCCACAGAAGGGGAAAGCGCTATTGCTGGCGGCTAAAGCGCGACGCGCTTCAGCTCCTTGTTTTTACGCATGTCGTTGTCCCAGAACCGCTCCACACTTCTGGGCGACATGCGTTATTGCTGCCGTCTGGCCATGAAGGCCAGCCGCTCGAACAAATGCACGTCCTGCTCGTTCTTGAGCAACGCGCCGTGCAGTTTCGGCAACATGCTCTTCGGCTCGGCGCGCAAATCCTCTGGTGCGATGTCGTCGGCGACCAGCAGGCGGATCCAATCGAGCGCTTCGGAGGTCGAGGGCTTCTTCTTCAGGCCCGGCACCTCGCGGATCTCGTAGAACTGGGTGAGGGCCGCCCGCACCAGGTTCTGCTTGATGCCGGGGTAATGCACCTCGACGATGCGGTGCAGCGTGTCGACGTCGGGGAAGCGGATATAGTGGAAAAAGCAGCGGCGCAGGAAGGCGTCGGGCAGTTCCTTCTCATTGTTCGACGTGATGATGACGATCGGCCTGAACTCGGCGCGGATCGTCTCGCCGGTCTCGTAGACGAAGAACTCCATCCGGTCGAGCTCCTGCAGGAGGTCGTTGGGGAATTCGATGTCGGCCTTGTCGATCTCGTCGATCAAAAGCACGACTTTCTTTCGCGCCGCGAAGGCGTCCCACAGCTTGCCGCGCTTGATGTAGTTGGCGATGTCGTTGAAACGTTCGTCGCCGAGCTGGCTGTCGCGCAGCCGCGACACGGCGTCATATTCGTAAAGGCCCTGCTGGGCCTTGGTGGTCGACTTGACGTTCCATTCGATGAACTCGAGTCCGAGCGCCGACGCCACCTGGCGGGCGAGCTCGGTCTTGCCGGTGCCGGGCTCGCCCTTGACCAGCAAGGGCCGTTCCAGCGCGATTGCCGCATTGACCGCCACCATCAGATCCTTGTCGGCGACGTAAGCCGCGGTGCCTTCGAAACGCATCTTCTCTCCTGGCGATTTGCGGCGACCCTAAGGAGCCACGCGCATGCGCGCAAGCTTCGAAGCCAAAGTGGTCCGCCTTGGCGATAGCCGACCAAGCAAATAACGCTCAAACGCCCATCCGTTTCTCTGGCGCTCGGCCACCCACCGGCCTATATTTGCTTTCGGCGGTCTGCGCTTCCCGGCAGGAGAAACTTATCCCCGGGGCCTTATCGATCCTTAGGGAGCTGTCCCTGGGAAGACCCGTGGGTTTTCTCACACGGCGCCCACCTACTTTGTAGGCACCCGGGATCGACCTCTCCACCGGTTGTGTGGATCGTCACTCTCCCGATTTCGGGAGACATGCGCTAGAAAACGTCGTTCCTAAGACTCCATAGAATCCCGGCCCTTTCTAGCGTCTGAGCATGACCTCACCGAAAGACCTGAAGAAACAGCTTCGCAAGGAAGCGCTGGCGCGCCGCGATGCGCTGGACGAATTCTGGCGCGTCGAGATCGCGCTCGAAATGGCCGAGACGGCAAAGGAGAAAATCGACTTCGAGCCCGGCCGCATCGTCTCCGGCTTCTGGCCGATGCGCTCGGAGGTCGATGTGCGGCCGCTGATGTTCGCGCTGCGCGAGAAGGGCGCCAGGCTCTGCCTGCCGGCGATCCTGGACAAGACCACGATCGTCTTTCGCGAGCTGGTGCGCGGCGCGCCGATGGTCGAGATGGGCTTCGGCACGGTCGGGCCGCATGAAGA
>NZ_RZSB01001499.1:0-385 GCF_004023285.1 Mesorhizobium sp. M2A.F.Ca.ET.067.02.1.1 | reverse complement strand
GATGATCCGTGTCGCCGCTGGCGAGAAGCTCGCCATCAAGCAGAGCGACGTGAAACTGAACGGCTGGGCGGTGGAAAGCCGCCTCTATGCCGAGGATCCGTACCGCAATTTCCTGCCCTCGATCGGCCGGCTGACGCGCTATCGGCCGCCGGAGGAGGGGACGTTCGGCGATGTGGTCATCCGCAACGATACCGGGGTCACCGAAGGCTCCGAGATTTCGATGTTCTACGATCCGATGGTGGCCAAGCTTTGCACCTGGGCGCCGACCAGGCTCGAGGCGATCGACGCCATGTCGGAGGCGCTCGACAGTTTCGTCGTCGATGGCATCGAGCACAACATTCCGTTCCTGGCGGCGCTGATGCAGCATCCGCGCTGGCGGGAGGGG
>NZ_RZSB01001498.1:0-385 GCF_004023285.1 Mesorhizobium sp. M2A.F.Ca.ET.067.02.1.1 | reverse complement strand
GCTCGTGCAATTGCCAGACCTGGCTGATCGGCTCGATGAAGTAGATATGGAACGCGTTGAGCGGGTTGACGCCGAGCAGCGCGAACATAATGGCGCCGGCAATGATGGTCAGCGCGAAGGCGATGAACGGCGACAGCATCGAAAACAGCGCCGAGCGCTGCGGGCGTTTGACGAGTTCGAGGCGCATCATGCCGTCTCCAACGTATGTTCGGCGTGGCCGGGTTCGGCGCCGCCCATCAGCAAGCCGACCTTCTCGAAAGTCGCTTCGGCGATCGGCATCGGCTTCGAGAGCTCGCCATTGTGCATGACCGCGATCGCGTCCGATATCTCGAACAGCTCGTCCAGATCCTGGCTGATCACCAGTACGGCCGATCCGCTGCGAGAG
>NZ_RZSB01001497.1:0-385 GCF_004023285.1 Mesorhizobium sp. M2A.F.Ca.ET.067.02.1.1 | reverse complement strand
ACGCAGACCGCGACAGAAGCGCTGCATAGTGCTCGCGATGAACTCACCAGAAAGGCGAGCGACTATGCCTCGGAAGCAAAGCAGGCGTTGTTCAACAAGGCCGAGGGAACACAACACGATGTCAGCGCCAGCCTGAGGGTCTTTGGCGGAGCGCTGCGAGCGGCAAGCGAACACCTTGCCAACAACGATCAACGAACCGCATCGAAGTTCGTCCTCGATGCCGCGGGCGGCCTCGAACGGCTTTCAACTTCATTACGGGACAAGCCATTCGAAGAGGTTCTTGGCGAGATCCAATCGTTCGGCCGCGAAAATTCCGGGGCGCTGATCGCCGGTTCAGTGTTGGCAGGCTTGGCGCTGGGGAGGTTCATCAAGAGCTCATCACGCC
>NZ_RZSB01001496.1:0-385 GCF_004023285.1 Mesorhizobium sp. M2A.F.Ca.ET.067.02.1.1 | reverse complement strand
ATTTTCGGCAGCGCGGCGTGAGCGTGAGCTTTTCGGAGTAAGTCTGCCCGCGCCCTATCCCGTTCATCCACGGCGCAGCCTGATTGGCCGAAGTGAACGACAGTTCTGCACCTCATATCGTCATTCCGGAGGTGGGTCCGCTCTCTGACGCCGGACATTGGCGCGGTTGAGACCGGCACGCCTCTCGCGCAAGCAGGCACTGTTCCCCACCCGATCCACCGCGAACTGCTTGCCATGAAAAGAAATGGTTAAGTTCGGGCCCTGCTTGCTTCGCCCCTACATTGTTTTCAAATCAGTCCGTCTTTAGGTTTGCTGCTTAAGATGGCTGCGTTCACGGAAAGGGCGTCGAAGTGCGTTTCATCCTTCTGTTGTCGTTTCTCGCTTC
>NZ_RZSB01001495.1:0-387 GCF_004023285.1 Mesorhizobium sp. M2A.F.Ca.ET.067.02.1.1 | reverse complement strand
AGAGAGGGGCGCTGTCCCGCCAGCATCTCAACGTGTCTTGAACCGACCTTCGGAAATCAATGCCCTGGCCGTCCCGTCTTGCCCGGTCGACGCTTCTGGCGACGCTCGTCGGCCGGCTCCTCGTAGGAGCCGATGCCCGAACGCTGGCGGACGATGGGTTTGCTGGAATCGCCGCGTTCCTTCGCGCCCCCCTCCGTCCTGCCGGACATCTCCCCCACAAGGGGGGAGATCGGCTTTGGCTTCGCCGGCACTTTTCCCTCGACGGGCTTTTCCGTACGGCGCACCGTCATCTCGTCGAGCGAGTTCTTGCGGAACAACGGCTTGGTGCGGTCGCCGGGAATGCCGAAGTCGGAGCCGTGCGCTTCTGCCGCCGACTGTTTCTTGAAC
>NZ_RZSB01001494.1:0-388 GCF_004023285.1 Mesorhizobium sp. M2A.F.Ca.ET.067.02.1.1 | reverse complement strand
TTGCTGGAGACCCCGGCTGCTTCACTTGCGGGTGTGGCGGCCAAGCTCGATGCAGTGCTGAGCGAAGGGGAACCGGCGGAAGCCTGTGCTGAGTTTCCCTGGTTGCACATTCGCTCTGTGCTCGGAGATGTGATCCGTATCGGGCAAGAGCTTGTGCCGGAGCAGATCCTTCCGAACAGGCTGGCACTTCAAAATCAGGGCGGCGAGGAGGGTGCACTATTGGTGTCTCAAACGGAGCGAAAGGGGCCGCAGGGTGAAGAAACGAGACGACAAATTGCCCATCGTAGTCAAAAATTCTCCCTACACGGGCGGGAAAGCTGATTCATCCAATGCTTGCCCCCCGCCTTTCGGTTCAAGAAGGAAAAAGGCGGGCGCGTCATCCGTGCAC
>NZ_RZSB01001493.1:0-388 GCF_004023285.1 Mesorhizobium sp. M2A.F.Ca.ET.067.02.1.1 | reverse complement strand
GCTCGGCGACGCTGCCCCAAAGCGCGACGTCGATGCGACGCGCGAATATCGCTACGGCAAGGGCAACTTCCAGATCCACTATGCACTCGACAAGCCGCCGGCCTGGCGCGGCGAGGGGCTGGACAAGGTGGCGTTGCTGCATCTGACGCCCGGCCTCGACGGCGTCTCCAAAGCCTGCAACGAAGCGCTGCGCGGCCTGCTGCCGGAAGTGCCGACCATCTGCGTCGGCCAGCCGCACGCGCTCGATCCGTCGCGTTGCCCGGCGGGCAAGGCGATCCTCTGGCTGCAGCTGCCCGAGTCGCCGCGCCACATCAAGGGCGATGCCGCCGGCAAGCTCGCGGCTCCGGCGGACGGGCAATGGACCGCCGAGTTGCGCGAGGCCTATGCC
>NZ_RZSB01001492.1:0-389 GCF_004023285.1 Mesorhizobium sp. M2A.F.Ca.ET.067.02.1.1 | reverse complement strand
ATGATGGCATCGGCGCGAAACGCAATCCAGAAAGCGCCGATCGACTTGCGCCCGCGAGCGGCGGCTTCGCCCATTCCAGTCTTCCTTAGCCGGTGAATCTAGTGCCGATCATATTGGCATCGCGGGCGAAACGAAACGACCCGTTTCAGACCGCGAGCCCTTCGGCCGGGGCGATCAGGCGCGGCCAGAACGCCCTTGCGCCGGGACGCGCTATCGGGCAAACCGGCCTTCCTTTCGCTTCATTGCCGTTCCGGGGTTCCGATGTCCGCTACGATCTCGCCGCTCGCACCGAAGAAATATCCCAAGATGCCGGTCATCGAAGGTGTGCGCATCGCGACCGCGGAAGCGGGCATCAAATACCGGAATAGAACCGACCTGCTCGCCATGGT
>NZ_RZSB01001491.1:0-389 GCF_004023285.1 Mesorhizobium sp. M2A.F.Ca.ET.067.02.1.1 | reverse complement strand
CCAGGGGGCCGCCCCAACCGGTCGACCCCTTCGATATCTTTACTGCCTTGTATGTCTTGGCCATGGTGTCCTCCCGCCCTTAGAGCTCGACGCCCTGGCGGCGTGCCATGATGGCCGTGATGCGCTCGGTCAGGATGCCCTTCAGCAGGATGACGACGAGGCCGACGATCGCGTACCAGATGGCCACCTTGACGTGATAGCCGTTGGCGATGACGCCGCGCTTCTCGAGGTCGAGCAGCGCCACCAGCATGCCGCCCCAGACGAAATATTCACCGGGGTTGATATGCGGGAAGAGGCCGAGCGGCGGATGCACATAGGACACTGCCGCGTCATAGAAGGCAGGCTTGTGCTTTTCTTCCAGGAAGGAACCGAAGGTATAGGCCATCGGG
>NZ_RZSB01001490.1:0-390 GCF_004023285.1 Mesorhizobium sp. M2A.F.Ca.ET.067.02.1.1 | reverse complement strand
GCTTGTTGACTGGTCCGTCACAGGCACAGGCGCCGGCGACCGTTCCGCCTGAAAAGGTCAAACAGTTATTCGATCTTCTCGACGATCCGTCGGTGAAGGCCTGGGTGGCCGAGCAACGAAAGCAGGACGCCGGGCCGACCGGAACGCCTGCCGCGGCAGGAGCTTCGCCGTCCGGCGCATCGTCCGATGCCGTGGCCGCGCCGGGCCGGATGAATACGATGGCATCCTCGACGCTCGATCGGATCAAGCATCATATCGAAAGAATCGTGGGGACCTTGCCCTCTCTGCCAGGCCAGTTCGCGCGCGTGCGGGCAGAGACCATGGAGGATATGTCCGGCAAGAGGCCTGCCGGCATGCTTTTGCTGATCGCGATTTTCATCGCTGCCGGCC
>NZ_RZSB01000148.1:0-9859 GCF_004023285.1 Mesorhizobium sp. M2A.F.Ca.ET.067.02.1.1 | reverse complement strand
ATCAGCCACAATTTTGATCAGGTGCGACGGCTCTCCGACCAGATCTGGGTGATGCGTGCCGGCAAGATGGTGGCGACGGTGCGCTCGTCCGAAACCACCGGCAACGAGCTCGTGGCGCTGGTGACCGGCGCGGCGTGACAGCCGCGCCGCGCATGGAATTTGAAACAAACTAGCGAAGGAGTTCGCCGTGGCGCTGATCCGTGTCGGGCTTGTGGGTCTTGGAGAGGTCGCGCAATCGATCCATCTGCCGGTGTTGGCCGACCAGCGCGACCGCTGGGTCATCGCCGGCGCCCATGACGTTTCACCGAGCCTGGTGAAACTCATCACCTCGCAATACCCAACCGCCAAGGCCTATGAAAGCGCCGAGGCGCTGATCAATTCGCCGGATATCGACGCGGTCTTCGTGCTCTCATCGGACGACACGCACAGCTGCTTCGTCCGCGCCGCGATTACAGCCAACAAGCATGTCCTGCTCGAAAAGCCCGCCTGTCTGACGGTGCGCGAGATCGACGAGCTGATGGCGCTGAGCAAGGACTACGAAAAGACGATCTTCGTCGGCTACATGCGCCGCTACGCGCCGGCCTATCTGGCGGCGCGAGACGAGTTGCCGGCGCACGAAGACATCACCCACGTGCGCATTTTCGACCTGATCTCGGAAGGCCGGCATTTCCTGAAGAACAGCCAGAACATCCTCTATCCGCGGGACATCGACCCGGCGATCCTTTCGCGCGGTGCCGAGGAGCGCGACGCGCTGATCCGCGAGGTGGTCGGAAAAGACGCCTCGGCCGAGCTCGTGCGCGCCTATCGAGGCCTGACCGCGCTCTCCTCGCACCACATCTCGGCCATGCGTGGCTTGATTGGCGAGCCGCGGCGGGTGGTGGCGGCGCACCACACCAATGGCGGCGCCAACACCAGCGTCACCTTCGATTACGGCCACTTCGCCTGCCTCTATGACGCGGTGGTCGACGATCTCGGCCTGTTCGATGCCATGATCGAGGTTCGCTCCAACACCAAACGGGTACGGATCATCTACGACACGCCCTATATCCGCAGCCTGCCGACGCGCCTGGAGGTGACGGAGGCCGGGCCGCTCGGCCCAGTGACGAAGGCCTTCGGACCGCTCTATGGCGATGCCTTCTCCAACGAGCTGGAGACATTCCATCGCCACATCATGGAGGGCACCAAGCCGCTCACCGACCTGGCGGACTCACGGCGCGACCTTGCGCTGATGGCCGAGATCATCGCGCGGATGAGAGAGAGCGGCGGGAAATAAGGTCGCCAGCCGCGACATGCAGGGCAGTCAGGTCCGACCAGCTTGTCAGTGCGACGGAGATAGCGAGGGCATCATGCGGCTGCCCCCGCCAGAAGCATCAGCGATCGGCGCTTCAAGTCACCCTGCGTTCCTGAATTGGAAGCCGCTGAGCACTTGCTCGTCGGGATCGATCGGACCCAGATTCTTGACGATCCGGAATCGACCGCTCTGTGCCTGCGGGATGTCCATGTTCATGCGAACATGGTGTTGTCCGGGAACCATCTCGGCCGGACCGCCCGGGCCTTCGCCGATCCGCACGTGATCGAGCGCCTGTATAACCGCATCTCGCTCGACACTGCCTGCTTCCTTTACCGCAGCTTCCCACATCTTGATTGCCCGGTAATGTCCGGTGCACCCGCTGCCCGCGGTCAAGGTGGCGCCGCCTGGGAACCGCTCGCTATAGCGGCGCAAGAGCGCGCGGCCGAACGGTTCGTCTTGTTCCTGATAGTAATCGAGGCAGCTGTAGAGGCCCTCGATCTGCTCGGACGGCACCAGATTGAAGAAGTTCTCGTCGAAGTAAGTGCAGACGATTCTGCCGCCGCGTTTGCCGAAACCGGCCTTGTGCAGTTCTTCGAGGAATGGCGTCAGGCCCGGCGGGACAATGGTGTTGAAAATCACGTCCGTGCCGCTTGCCATGATCTGCTGCACCGTACGTCGGAAATCGACGGTGTCGAGCGGGAAATACTCCTCGCCGACGATCTCGCCGCCATTGGCGTGCACCGCCCGACTGGCGGCCTTGTTGAGCAGATGCGGCCAGATGTAGTCAGCCGACGGCAGATAGAACCGCTTCGCTCCGGTGCTCTTCATCAGCCATGGGATCAGCGGATCGACCTGCTGCGCTGGCACGGGGCCCGTGCAGAAGATCAGGGGATCATTTTCCTGTCCCTCATACTGCTCGTATAGATGTAGAGCGTCCTGCCCCGCGTGACCGCCTCGCTTTTGATGGCCAGGCGGGTCGAACTGTAGATACCGCCGACGACCACATCGACCTTCTCGGCATCGACCAGTTTCGCGGCCTTTGCCTTGGCGACACTGTCGGTGGTCTCGCCATCCTCGATGACGAGTTCCACCGGCCGGCCGAGCAGGCCGCCTGTGGCATTGACATCGTCGACGAGCATCGTGGTGAGGTTCGCGTTTGCGATGCCCATGAAAGACAATGGGCCTGTCAGTTCGGCGATGAGGCCGATCTTGATGGGTTTCGGATCCATTTGAAATCTCCGATCACGGGTTTCGTGTTCTGGATTTTGCCGGACGCGCCGCCGCCGACGGCAGGCGACGCACGGCGCGGACCTCAGGCCTCGTAGTGGCCGAGCAGCAATGCCGCCTGCGGCTTGCCGACATGGCCGGCTTCCTGAAGGATCGCCGGCACCTCCGGATCCGACACGAAATTCTTCCAGCCCTCGGCGTCCCAGTCGAAGATCGCCCAGACGCGGTCCGGTTCGCTCGGGTCGCGGAACACGGTTGCGCCGTTCGAGCCGTGCAGCCGGCGCTTGTCGGCGCCCTTGGTTGAAAAGATGCGGATGAAGTGGTCGACGTCGGCCACCTTGGTCGTTGCGAGAAGCATCGGATTTCCTCCTGTCGGTCGCGGCCCCCATTGGTCCGTCGACAGGATCACGATGCGCGCCTCGCAGCGGGCGCACATGGGGTGAATTCCCTATGCCGGCATTTCACCCGGCCGGACAAGGCCGTGCTCGACCGCATAGAGCGCGGCCGCGCCACGGGTGCCCACGCCGATCTTGCCATAGACAGCCTGGATGTGATGGTCTGCGGTCTTGGGCGAGATATCCAGCTTCCGAGCCACTTCCTTCGCCGTAAGCCCGGCGGCGATCAGGCGCAGCACCTCGATTTCGCGCGGCGTCATGCCGGCCAACGCCTGCGGCAAGGCCCGGCGCGACTGCTGCCCGGCGAATGACAACACGGCTTCGGCGGCGTCGGGGCAGATACAGCCGTCACGAACAGCCGCGCGCAGCTGTGCCGCCGCCGCTTCGCTGGACAGCGCCTTGCGGTGCGCACGTTCCTCGCGTGACGTTTGGAAGGCTTCGGCAGCGGCCAATATCCTCGCCGCCGGGGAGAGGTCGGAGCCGCCGACCTTGCGGTGATATCCCGAACCATCCAGGCGTTCGTGATGACGCAGCACGAGCGCCCCCATCGCATCGCCGTCATGGCCGAAGGAAGCCAGAGCCCGCTCGCCGTAATAGGCATGCAGTTCCGCCGCGTCGCGCTCGCGCACCGACAGCGGACCGTTGCGCATCCAGGTCGCCACAGGCACTGCGAGCTCTCCGATGTCATGGATGCAGCCCGACCAGCGCAGCGCGCGAACATCGGCGGCGGGCAGACCGATCCTTGCTCCGGCGCCCGCGGCCAGCTCCGACACCATCCGCGAATGGCCCTGCGTAAATGGCATGCGCATGTCGATCATGTCGGCGATGGCGAGGAACGCCTCGTCGCAAGCCCCTTCGTCCAGCGTCACGGGCGGATCCGGCTCCAGCGCTAGAATTGTCTCGCGGTCGATCGTAGCGCCGATACCCCGCATCAGCATCGCGGCGTTGGCCGAGACGAGCCGCGCCAGATCGGCCTCGTACGGGCCGTCGGCACGACTGCCGATGGTCTCGGCCATCCCGTCGATGCCGACGGCATCGCTGAGCGCGATCGCATCCTGCGCCAGTGTGATCAGGCGCACGGCGGGCGGAACCTCCTCGCCGCTCAGTCCACGCGGCAGGCCCTTGCCGTCCCAACGCTCGTAGATCTGTCCAAGGTTGCGCCGGATTTCGTCGGAGAGACCGAGGCGTTCGCCGATCCGCTGCGCCACCTCAGGCAGGACCTGGTTGAGGGTGTGCGATGACAGAAGTCTCGATACGCCGCGCAGACTTCATGATGGTCCTCGCTTATGCCTCGGATCTTACTCGGCGCACCAAATCGTCAAATGTCGACAGTGTCTCAGCTGAAATTTTCGACGTGGACAAACCAGCCTTGACGAAACCCTCTTATACCAGCAAGCCCTAATGTAGGTAAGCGTTTGATTTCCTCGCGGATATCAGCCGCTTCCGACTATCGCGATGGAACTGAAGCATGTCTCCCGAAAGTGGGAACTGGCTTCGGGATAAAGACATGCGCAAATCAAAGACCAAAGCGCATGGAGCGAATCCGAAGGATCGCGACGCGCTTTAAGTCGCGATTGAGGCGCATCGAACTGGTCGGGGATATAGATTTGTTCTTAAGCGAGCCCAGTCCAAGGAGCGTCTCGCGGTATTGCAACCGGCAATATCAGCCGTCCGATTCCGACCGACATCTCGGCTACGCTTGAAACCGGCGCGATAATCGTATCGCCTGCCGGCTGGCCCGATGGCGTATCGGCCATGCCTCACCCGTCGGGAAACGTCCCCGGCCAGAGGGCCTCGGCTATTCGGCCGCAACCCGCTGACCGCCAGCGCGGCGCAACAGCGCATAACCCGCCTCCTCGACCGCCTGCGCGGCGCGTTTGCGGATCGCTTCGGACACGAGAACGCCATCGGCGAAATCCTTGTCCGTCGCGTAAACCCCCGTCGGCAAGGCAAGCGCCTCGAAGAAGCCGAACAGCGGCCGAAGCTGGTGCTCGACGATCAGCGCGTGCCGCTCGCCGCCGCCGGTGGCAAGCAGCAGCACCGGCTTGCCCCTGAGCGCGGCTGGGTCGAGCAGGTCGAAGAAGTGCTTGAACAGGCCCGTATAGCTGCCCTTGTAGGTCGGTGATCCGACCACCAGCACATCGGCATTGACGACCTTGTCGAGGACGTCGCGGCCCTTTTGATCGAGATCTCGCGCCCATTTGGCGCTGCCGAGCGAGGCGCCGACATCCTCGATGTCATAGGTGCTCGCCGACAGATTGTTGCGGACCGCGATATCCCTGACGACGTGCTCGACGAAGCCGCGCGTCTTCGACGGCCGGGTGAAATTTCCGGAGAAACCGACAACGGTTGGATTGGGCATGCTGTGGCACTTTCTCGGTATGTCGACGACCAGGGTCCAATGTCTATATTTTTTATAGACTCCGACCCGTCTTAGAAGGAACCGTCGACCCTTGGAGGGCTCGCCGCCGAACAATTTTTCCATGGATCGAACAGATTATGGATACCGACGGCGAGACGCGCATAGGCAGCTTGCCGATCAGCAGGGGAAAAGGACGCAAGACATCGGGCGCCATCCTCTCTTCAGCCCTGCGGATTAATCTGCGGCAGGGCGGCGGCGAGCGAACGCTCGAACGCATCGACCAGCGCGTCGACCTGGGTCTCGGTGATGATCAGCGGCGGACAGAAGGCGATGGCATCGCCCATGTTGCGCGAGATCACGCCATTCTGCTGCAGGAAGCCGTTGACCAGCGCGCCGAGCACCGCCGGCTTGCCCCAGGGCGCCTTCGTCGCCTTGTCGGCCACGAGCTCGACCGCGGCGATGAGGCCGACGCCGCGCACCTCGCCCACCAGCGGATGCGAGGCAAGCTTGCGCAGCCTTGCCTGCAGATGCGCGCCGACCTTGCGCGCATTGCCGACGAGGTCGCGCTCCTCGATCAGCTTGATGTTCTCCAGCGCGACCGCCGCGGCGACCGGATGACCGCCGCCGGTGAAGCCGTGACCGAAAGTTCCGATGCGGTTGCTCTCGTCGGCGATCGGCTCGAACACCTTGTTGTTGATGAGCAGCGCCGAGATCGGCAGATAGGAGGACGAGATCTGCTTGGACAGCACCATGATGTCTGGCTTGATGCCGAAGGTCTGCGAGCCGAACATTTCGCCGGTGCGGCCGAAACCGCAAATCACCTCGTCGGCCACCAGCAGGATGTCGTATTTCGACAGCACCGCCTGGATCCTTTCCCAGTAGCCGGCGGGCGGGACGACGACGCCGCCGGCGCCCATGATCGGCTCGCCGATGAAGGCGGCGATCGTTTCAGGCCCTCGGCGAGGATGAGCTTTTCCAGCTCGTCGGCGAGCCGGGCGGAAAACTGTTCCTCGCTTTCGCCGGGCTCCGCGTCGCGCCAGTGATGCGGCGTCGACGTGTGCAGGATGTTGGCGATCGGCAGATCGAAGGAGAGATGGTTGTTCGGCAGGCCGGTCAGGCTCGCCGAGGCGATGGTGACGCCATGATAGCCGCGCTTGCGGCTGATGATCTTCTTGCGCGCCGGCTGTCCGAGCGCGTTCGAGCGGTACCAGATCATCTTGATCGCGGTATCGTTGGCCTCGGAACCGGAATTGGTGAAATAGGCCTTGCTCATCGGCGCCGGCGCCATCTGCACCAGCTTCTCGGCCAGGTCGATCAGCGGCGCGTGCGCCTTCGAGCCGAAGTCGTGGTAAAAGGGCAGCTTCGACATCTGTCTTGTCGCCGCTTCGACCAGCCGCTTTTCCGAGAAACCGACGGCGACGCTCCACAAGCCCGCCATCGCCTCGATGTAGCGATTGCCGGCAATGTCCTCGACATAGACGCCGTCGCCCTTTTCGATCACCAGCGGACCGGTTTCCTGGTGCTTGCGCGCGTTGGTGTAGCCGTGCATGTGGTAGCGGATATCGCGGGCTTCGGGGGAATTCGGTCTGGCGTCCATCATGGTGGGGTCCTGTCTTGGGGTCCAAAGCGGAAATAGGACGAGCTTCCTCGTTGAGAAATCCGAAAGTTCCGCGTTGCATTGTCACGGCTGATGCCTCATCGCGAAGGCTGGTCGCAAGAGCCGCCAAGCCGGTTATCGATAGCGCCAACAAGCCGCGACAGTCGCGGAACTGATGGCGCAGCAGGGTTAGCACATGGAACAAGTCGACTGCATTATCGCGGGCGCAGGCGTGATTGGTCTGGCGGTCGCGCGCGCATTGGCCGCCAAAGGTCTCGACACGCTTGTCCTCGAAGCCGCGGATGCCATCGGCACCGAGACGAGTTCGCGCAATTCGGAAGTCATCCATGCCGGGATCTATTATCCGCAAGGGTCGCTGAAGGCCCGGCTCTGCGTCGCTGGCCGCAACATGCTGTATCGATACTGTGCGGAACGCGCGATCCCGCATCGCCGCGCAGGCAAGCTGATCGTCGCGAGCGACGAGGCCCAGGACCCCGTGCTCGCCACGATCCAGGCTGGTGCCGCTGCCTGCGGCGTCGACGATTTGCGCTTCGTCTCCGCCGCCGAAGCGCAAGCCCTGGAGCCGGCGCTTCACTGCACCATGGCGCTGCTTTCGCCGTCCACTGGCATCATCGACAGCCACGCGCTCATGCTCGGCCTGCTCGGCGACGCCGAGGACAACGGCGCGACGCTGTCGCTCAACACCCGCATCGTCTCGGGCCGCGTCGAGCCGGGCAGGATCGTGGTGCGGACGATGGACGCGGCGAGCGGCGAGCAGTTCGAGATCGCCGCGCCGCGCCTTATCAATGCGGCCGGCCTGGGCGCCGTCGCCTTGGCAGGCTCGCTCGAAGGATTTGGTCGGCAATTCCTGCCGGCGCTTCGCTACGCCAAGGGCAATTATTTCTCGGTTGCCGGGCGCGCACCCTTTTCACATCTTATTTATCCCGTGCCTGAGCCCGGCGGGCTCGGCGTCCATCTTACGCTCGATCTTGCAGGCGCCGCACGCTTCGGACCGGACGTCGAGTGGACGGACACGATCGACTATCGCGTCGATCCGGCGCGCGGTGAGCGCTTCTATGCCGCAATCCGCAAATACTGGCCCGATCTGCCCGATGGCAGCCTGCAGGCGGGCTATAGCGGCATCCGGCCGAAGCTCTCAGGCCCAGGCGACGCCAACAGCGATTTCGTCATCCAGGATGCCGCAACGCACGGCATCGACGGCCTCGTCAATTTGTTCGGCATCGAAAGCCCCGGCCTGACTGCCAGCCTGGCGATCGCCGAGCACGTGATGTGCATCGTCGCGCCCAAGACGGGCTGACGACGCCGCGGCGTCAAGACGCGGCGCCCTGGCACTCAATGCCGGCGCCCACGTCCAACGAGGCGGTATCTGAAGCGATCGCGCACGAACTCGTTGAAGAATTGGCCTTTTGAGAAAGCTGCCTTGAAGGCCATGTAGATCTCGGGTTCCACATCCTCATAGTCGTAGCGGTCGCCGCTCGGAACGAACCATACCGAAAGGACTCGCCGCGACGGATCGTAGTGAATGTTCTGGATTGCGGTGGAAGGCATGGCCGGCATCCTGCTTCCATCCTAACCCTTCACGCATCTTCCAGGTTCCGCGGGCCGTGAGCGGCCTTGCACACGTGCTCCGATCGCCTATCTGAGCCGCATGTCATCAGCCAAACGCCCGACCAGGGAGAGCGCCCGCCAGGGCGATCTCTTTGGTGCGCCCGCGCTGCCCGCAAACCTCCCCGAAGGCTTCTCCTACAAGCCGGAACTGATCACCCGTGACGAAGAGCACGCACTGGTCGGCCATATCCGCGGCCTGCCTTTCAAGCCGTTCGATTTTCACGGCCATCCAGCCAACAGGCAGGTCGTCGGCTTCGGCCTGCGCTATGACTATGAGCGTCGCCAGGTGCTCGAAGCGCCGCCCATTCCGGACTTCCTGCTGCCGCTGCGCGCCAAGGTCGCCGAATTCGCGGGCATCCCGGCGAGCGAATTCGCGCAGCTGCTCATCAACGAATATCGCCCGGGCGCCGGCATAGGCTGGCATCGCGACAAGCCGCATTTCGAGCTGGTCGCCGGCGTCTCCCTGCTGGCGCCCTGCAGTTTCCGGCTGCGCCGCAAGAGCGGCGCGGCATGGGACCGTGAAACGATCGACGTCGAGCCCAGGTCGGTCTATCTCATGGCCGGCCCGTCGCGAAACGAGTGGGAACACTCCATCCCGCCTGTCGCGCAACACCGCTACTCCGTCACCTTCCGGACGATGCGCGTCTCTTAGAGCATTTCACCGTTTCACGGAAACACGAACCGCTCTATCTTTGTTTTTGAAGCAATTCCGGCCGCAAAACCGCTCACACTCTTCCTGGAATTGCTCTAAGTCGCCGCTGTCGCGGCTTTCCTGGAACCATCACCCGGCCCCGGGGGTTGTGTCGTCAGATTTCGAGATCGAAAGGAAAGACGATGCGCACCTTGACCATGGTCCTGACGCTGTCGGCAATGGCATTGGCGCAGCCCGCTTCTGCTCAACGCGCCGATCCGCAGCCGCCGCAAGCCCCGCCTCCTGCTCAAGAACCCATTCCAGACCAGCCGCAGCCCGGCCAGCCGCAGCCCGGCCAGGACCATGCCGCCCAGAACGTCACCAACATCATCGTGGTGGCGATGGAGGACCTGCCTTCGGAAGTGAAGGCGCAGGCGGAGGCCATAGTCACCAGGACGACGGCCAAGGAGCTGGCCAAGCTGCAGAACTCGGTCGATGCCTCGCCCGAGGCGACGTCGGTCCTGCATGCGAACGGACTGAATTCCTCGCAGGTCGTCGCAGCCAACATCGACGGTGACGGCACGCTGACGCTGGTCATCCAGACGACGGCCTGACCTAAAGCATGTCTCCCGAAAGTGGGAACCGGTTTCGGGACAAAGGACATGCGCAGAATCAAGAACCTAAAGCGCAGGGAGCGAACCTGAAAGATCGCGACGCGCTTTAGAGG
>NZ_RZSB01001489.1:0-391 GCF_004023285.1 Mesorhizobium sp. M2A.F.Ca.ET.067.02.1.1 | reverse complement strand
AGTTGGAGAAGGATGGCGTCGCGCGCCGGATCATCGCGGCGATCAAGGCGCAGGTGCACAGCGGCGCCTATCGGCCTGGCGACCGCCTGCCGTCGACGCGGGTCTTTGCCGCCGAATGGGGCGCCTCACGCACCACGGTGACGGCCGCCTATAGCCAGCTCGACGCCGAAGGCTATCTGATCATCCGGCCGGGAGCACGCGCGATCGTGGCCTCGGGGCTGGAGGCGCCGTCGATGGAGACGCCCCTCGAGGCCGCTCAGCCCCGCAACCTGTCGGCATTCGCCCGCCGCCTCGTGGCCCTGCCTGCGCCGGCGGAAATGCAGCCGGCCAAGCTTGCCGATTTCCGCTATGGCGACCTGTCCGGGGCGGACTTCCCGGTGCTGGCCTGGCG
>NZ_RZSB01001488.1:0-391 GCF_004023285.1 Mesorhizobium sp. M2A.F.Ca.ET.067.02.1.1 | reverse complement strand
CCCGAACGCGTTTGCCTCGCGGCAAACATCAGGCCACCAGCTTCAGGCCGGCGATGCCGCAGACGATGAGGCCGATGCAGGCGAGCCGAACCACGGTCGCCGGCTCGCCGAGCAGCCAGATGCCCAGCAGCGCGGTGCCGACGGTGCCGATGCCGGTCCACACCGCATAGGCCGTGCCGACGGGCAGCTCCTTCAGCGCCAGGCCGAGCAGGCCGAGGCTGACGATCATTGAGGCGACGGTCAGCACCGTCGGCACCAGCTTCGAGAAGCCGTCAGTGTATTTCAGGCCGATCGCCCAGCCGATCTCGAACAGGCCGGCGAAAAACAGATAGATCCACGACATCGGCAACGCTCCATTCGCTGCGTGCCCTCACGGCGCACGATCTTGCGA
>NZ_RZSB01001487.1:0-392 GCF_004023285.1 Mesorhizobium sp. M2A.F.Ca.ET.067.02.1.1 | reverse complement strand
GAGCTGATCGATGATCTTGATTCCCTCCGCGTCGCCGAGCTGGCCAAGCAGTCCCATCTGCTCGTCGAGGACGGCCTCGAAGCCTCCCTTCAGCATCGCTTCGCCAAGCGCGTCCGGATAGCGCTTGCGCCTGGTGGCGGCGAGTATCAGATCGGCGAAGGTCCGGTGACCGAGATACGGCCTCAGGTTGTCCCACGCGAAGGCAAACACTCGCTGCCTCTTGCGAGAGGTGTCCTGCGGCACGCGGTGTCGGGCGACGCATCGCGCGATGATCGAGCCCGGGGACGAGAGTAGATACTCCGCCAGCGCGACGAGTTCGGCGTGGGAGATATGGAAGATCTGACCGAGCGTTTGCCAGTCCTTCGCCTTGGCACCTCGGCTCGCCCTAGAGG
>NZ_RZSB01001486.1:0-392 GCF_004023285.1 Mesorhizobium sp. M2A.F.Ca.ET.067.02.1.1 | reverse complement strand
CTCTGCCGCCATCGCCAGGGAGGTGACCGAGCTCACCGCGACACATCTGCGCAAGGATCCGACCATCACCGCGGTCGCGATCAGCTATTTCGATCCCCAGCACTGGTTCGCCGGCGGCAAGTCGCTCGCAGAGCACGGCACCAACACCTTCTGGCTCGACATCAAGGTGGTCGACGGCACCAACACCAAGCTGGAGCTCGAGGCCTATCTCAAGGCGATCTTCGCCGCCTTCGGCCGCCTGCTGGGTGGCGTCCACGAAGAAAGCTATGCCTTCGTGCACGAAGTGCCGGCAGCCGCCTATGGCTATGGCGGCAAGACGCAGGAGTTCCGCTTCATCAGCGGCAGGTTGAACGCGGCGTAAAGAGCGCTCCCCCTTCTCCCCCTTGCGGGAG
>NZ_RZSB01001485.1:0-393 GCF_004023285.1 Mesorhizobium sp. M2A.F.Ca.ET.067.02.1.1 | reverse complement strand
GCTCCGCAGCGGCGCGCGCCTCGTCGGTGATGACAGCGCCGGCCAGCATGCGCGCAATCTCTTCCTGGCGCGCGGCGCGGTCCATCTCGGCGATGCCGGTGGCGACACGGTCCTTGCCGCCGGATTTGGAGATCAGGAAATGCGTCGCGGCGCGTGCCGCAACCTGCGGCGCATGCGTGACCGAAAGCACTTGCACGCGCTTCGACAGCCGCGCCAGCCGCTGGCCGATGGCATCGGCCACGGCGCCGCCGACGCCGGTATCGATTTCGTCGAAAACCAGGGTGGGCGCCGAGCCGCGATCAGCGAGCGCCACCTTCAGCGCCAGGAGAAAGCGCGAGAGCTCGCCGCCCGAGGCGACCTTCATCATCGGCCCAGGCCTGGTGCCCGGATTGG
>NZ_RZSB01001484.1:0-394 GCF_004023285.1 Mesorhizobium sp. M2A.F.Ca.ET.067.02.1.1 | reverse complement strand
ATCGCCGGCTTCGACTGGACGCTCGACGATCGCGGCGGGCGGCATCGCCGCTTCAGCGGCGTGCTGAAGGCAGAGGTGCAGGCCCTGGCAGGCCAGCCCATGCCTGGCCGTCGGGCACCCTTCCCTGCATCGCGGCCGACGGCGCATCGGGCGCCGGCCAATCAGGACGAGCCGCCGGCTTCGGCCGGCTCGAATCTCAATCGCAACCGAACCGGAGCAAGGCCATGACTGTGCATGTGATGAAGGACGGCTGGGTCGGCGTCACCAAGGGCCGGCCAAAGGTGGGCGCCTTTGCCGAGCGCTCGCGGCGCACCCAACCGCAGGATATCGACGCCTTCGCCGAGATGACCGGCGACCGTAACCCATTGCATTACGACAAGGCACTGGCCGAGGC
>NZ_RZSB01001483.1:0-394 GCF_004023285.1 Mesorhizobium sp. M2A.F.Ca.ET.067.02.1.1 | reverse complement strand
GCAGGCCCGTTGCCGCCGCGGCCCGCGATCAGGACCCGCACCGGCGGAGCGAGGGTCTGCAGGCTGACCTCGCCGAGATCGGTAAAGACCGCTGCTGTCTTGTCCTTCACATGGTGCCAGGTCGTCGCCGAGATGGCGACGCCGTCGTGAGGCGCGAATTCCTGAAGCCGGGCGGCGATGTTCACGTCGTCGCCGTAGAGACGGCCCTCACGGACAATCACATCGCCGGTATTGATACCGGCGCGAAACGGCATGCGCATGTCCTCGGCAACCGCGGCATTCAGCGCTGCGATCCGCGCCTGGAAGTCGAAGGCGGCCCGCAAGGCTTCGATCGGATTGCCGAATTCGGCCATGATGCTGTCGCCGGCATCGCCGAATGTGCGCCCGCCAAATG
>NZ_RZSB01001482.1:0-395 GCF_004023285.1 Mesorhizobium sp. M2A.F.Ca.ET.067.02.1.1 | reverse complement strand
GTCTGGCCCTTGCCTTGCGCGACAAGGCCGGCCTCGACCGCGCCGATGATCTCGGCATCGGTCATCGCCAGCGCTTCGATATCGAGAGCGTTGAGATAGTCGATATAGATGGGCTTCATCCCATTTCCCCTCTTAGGCCCACTTTCCCATAACAGGCGGCGAGGCACCACAAAAGTTTGTTGGATAACCACTGGACTAGGCTGGTCCAATGCTGTTCAAACCAGGTCCGTCATGAGCAGCATCCCCGACAATCCGATGTTGTCCCAGCCGTCGACAGCCATGCCGGCGCGCCAGGCACGGCGCGTGGCGCTGATCGTCGCCGTCGCCTTCTTCATGCAGCTCCTGGATTCGACGATCATCTCGACGTCGCTGCCGCAAATGGGCCAGTCCTTCGG
>NZ_RZSB01001481.1:0-396 GCF_004023285.1 Mesorhizobium sp. M2A.F.Ca.ET.067.02.1.1 | reverse complement strand
CGACACCATCGCCCAGGCCGAGATCGTCGCCCTGATCCGCAGGCTGGTCACGGAGGACGGCATGACGCTCATCTTCGTCAGTCACGACATCGCGCTCGCCGCCTCGCTCGCCAATCGCATCGCGGCGCTGCGCCATGGCGAACTGGTCGAGCTCGGCGAGACCAGTCAAATCGTCAACGCGCCTCAGCATGCCTATACGCGCGCCCTGCTCGACGCTCATCTTGGCCTCGACGCCGAGCCTCCGCTTGACCGACAGGGCATCTCGGCATGATCCTGCTTGCCGTCTCCAATCTCACCAAGCGCTACCATCGCGGCGGCAAGGCTTTCGCGGCAGTCGATGACGTATCCTTCGAGATCGGCCCGGCGGAGACGCTGGCGCTTGCCGGCCCGTCCGGC
>NZ_RZSB01001480.1:0-397 GCF_004023285.1 Mesorhizobium sp. M2A.F.Ca.ET.067.02.1.1 | reverse complement strand
AGTCGAGGCCGCGGTGGCCGCCGCGCACAAGGCCTTCGAGACCGGCCCATGGCCGCGCATGAAGGCGTCCGAGCGCGCTGCCATCCTGCTCAAGGCGGCCGACCTGATCGAGGTCCGACTGGAAGAGATCGCCAGGCTCGACGCGCTGGAGTCCGGCAAGCCGATCGCCCAGGCGCGCGGCGAGATCGGCGGCGCCGTCGACATCTGGCGCTATGCCGCCTCGCTCTCCCGCGCGCTGCATGGCGAGAGCTATGCCAATCTCGGAGACGCGATGCTCGGCGTCGTGCTGCGCGAGCCGATCGGCGTCGTCTCGATCATCACGCCGTGGAATTTCCCCTTCCTGATCGTCAGCCAGAAACTGCCCTTCGCGCTGGCCGCCGGCTGCACGGCGGTGGTC
>NZ_RZSB01000147.1:0-9964 GCF_004023285.1 Mesorhizobium sp. M2A.F.Ca.ET.067.02.1.1 | reverse complement strand
GTCATGACCGCCTCGAAGCCATGCGCCCGCACGGCCTCAGCGACAGCTTGCGTGTCGGTCGCCACCACGCCGCGGCCGAGCCCAGCCTCGGCGGCGCGGCGGGCGACATGGACGATCATCGGCGCGCCCGCAATGTCGGCCAGCGGCTTGCCCGGCAGGCGCGTCGAGGCCATGCGGGCGGGGATCAGGATCAAGGTTGACATCGGATTTTGGAGCGGTCGAAAAACAGGGGTGGAAAAGTGGCAAAAGGTCTCACTGGAGGCGCCCTTATAGGTGTTGCAACGCCAGAGCAAAAGACCTAGTTTCCGCCCGGTTTGACTGGCCTTTCAGGGCAGTCGCGATACCGACGGACGGAGTGGACGGGACGGTCCGCCGGAAAAGGGAGCAAGGGGCGTATGGATTCCAACGAAGTCAACAAGCTGCTCGGCGGATTTCTGGGAACCTGCTTCATCGTCTTTTCGATAGGCCTCGTCTCGGACGGGCTGTTCGCCTCGCCCGCCCCCGAAAAGCCCGGCTTCGCCATCGAGGCGCAGGAGCCGACCGAAGGCGGCGCGGCCGCGCCGGCCGCGGCTGAAAAGCCGATCGCCGATCTGCTCGCCAGCGCCAGCGCCGATGCGGGCGCCGCCATCTTCAAAAAGTGCCAGGCCTGCCATTCCGGCGAAAAGGGCGGTCCGAACAAGGTCGGTCCGGATCTCTGGGACATCGTCGACCGCCCCGTCGCCGAGCACGAGGGCTTTGCCTATTCGTCCGGCATGAAGGATTTCTCCAAGGGCGGCCAGGAGCACTGGAACTACGACAACCTCAACCACTTCATCACCTCGCCGAAGAAGTTCGTGAAGGGCACGGCGATGGGCTTCGCCGGCCTGCCGAAGGAAGAAGACCGCGCCAATGTGATCGCCTATCTGCGCACGCTGTCGGACAATCCGAAGCCGCTGCCGCAGCCGGGCGCCGCCGCCGACGCCTCGGCGAAGCCTGCCGAAGCCGCCAAGCCGGCGGATGGCGCAGCTAAACCGGCCGGAGGAGCCGCCCCGGCCAAGCCCGCGGCGCCTGCTCAATAAACAATTTGTAATGGTGATATCCTCAGAAAAGCCGGGTTCGTCCCGGCTTTTCTGTTAGGAAACCTGCATAGGCGGCGACAAAGCCGGCACTTGCGGTTTCCACCGGCGTCAAATGATCTAGATTGCGGGTGGTTGGAACTAGCGACGAGGAGAACGCATGAAGGTTGGCCGCTTCCGCACGCTTTTCGCATCGGCGCTGGCGCTCGCCTTCGCCGCCAGCCTGCAGGCCAGCTTCGCCGATGAGTGGCACACGACATCGTCGCTGATCGGACCTTCCAAATACGGCGAGAACTTCCAGCGTTACGATTACGTCAATCCGGATGCGCCGAAGGGCGGCACTTACAATGCCGTCGCTATAGGGACCTTCGACAGCTTCAACCCGTATATAGTGCAAGGGTCGCCCGCCGCCGGCTTCGCCGATTTTGGTGGCGGCCTGCTTTACGACACGCTGATGGAACAGGCCACCGACGAAGGCAGCGTCAGCCACCCGCTGATCGCAGACGCCTTTAAGTACCCTGCCGATTTTTCCTCGGCCACCTACCGGCTCGATCCGCGCGCCAAATGGCATGACGGCAAGCCGATCACCGTCGACGACGTGGTCTGGTCATTCCAGGTGCTGAAGGCCAACAGCCCCAGATACAACCGTTATTTCGAGAACGTGACCGAGGCGGTCGCGATCTCGGATCGCGAGGTCGAGTTCCATTTCAACCAGAAGGGCAATCGAGAGCTGCCCAAGATCCTCGGCGATCTTGTCGTTTTGCCGAAGCATTGGTGGGAAGGCACCGATGCAAGCGGCAAGAAGCGCGACATCACCAGGCCGACGTTGGAGCCGCCGCTGGGCTCCGCCGCCTACAAGATCGCCAGCTTCAGGCCCGGTTCGGAGATCGTCTGGCAGCGGGTGCCCGACTATTGGGGGGCCAAGCTGCCGGTGAAGATCGGCCGCGAGAATTTCGACACGCAGCACTTCACTTACATCCTCGACGACAACGCCGCATGGCAGGCCTTCACCAAAGGTGGACTTGACGACACTCATCGCGAGATGAGTTCGCGCAGATGGGCGACGTTCTACAACTTCCCGGCCTTCAAGGCTGAGGACGTGATCAAGAAAACCTTCGAGAGCGAGCATGCGCAGCCCATGCAGGGCTTCGTATTCAACCAGCGGCGACCGCTTTTCCAGGACCGCAGGGTGCGTGAGGCGCTGACCCTGCCCTTCGACTTCGAGACGATGAACAGGACGTTGTTTTTCGGTTTCAACACCAGAACATCGAGCTATTTCCAGGGCACCGAACTGGCGTCAAGCGGGCTGCCGCAAGGCAAGGAGCTGGATATCCTGGAGAAGTATCGCGATAAGCTGCCCCCCGAATTGTTTACGCAGGAGTTCAAGCTGCCTGTCTACGACTCGCCTCAGGCTGAGCGGAAATACCTCAAACAGGCAGTTGATCTTCTTGCTCAGGCCGGCTGGCAGATAAAAGGCGGCAAGATGGTCAACGCGAAGACCGGCGCGCCGCTTAAGTTCGAGATACTGGGTTCGAACGATACCGACCAGATCATCTCCAGCCCTTACATCGCCAACCTGCGCAAGATTGGGGTTGACGCCACCCTACGCATCATCGACCAGACCCAGTATATCAACCGTATCAATCATTTCGACTTCGACGTGGTGACGACGGTGCTTCAGCAATCTGAATCGCCCGGCAACGAGCAGCGCGAATTCTGGAGTTCTAAGGCAGCACAAACCCCGGGATCGCGTAATCTGATGGGCATCCAGGACCCGGTCGTCGACGCCCTGATCGATCGGATCATTTTCGCCACCGATCGCGCCGACCTTGTCGCCGCCACCCATGCCCTTGACCGGGTGCTCTTGTGGAACTTCTACGTTCTGCCGCAGTACTATCGATCGGCTGTCTGGTATGCCTATTGGAACAAGTTCGGCATGCCGGAAAAGCAGCCGGCGTATCTCGGCGCCGACATCGATTCCTGGTGGATCGACCCCGCGAAGGAAAAGGCGCTGGCCGCCAAGTACAAGGGCCTCAATTGATGGAGCGGCGGACTTTGCTTCCTCGCCGCGATTTCCTGGCGCTCGGCGCCGCAGCCACTGCCGCCGCACTGCTGCCAGGCCGGGCGTTTGCCGACACGCCGACCGGCGTCAAGCTGCACGGCCTGTCGGCCTTCGGCGACCTGAAATACAAGCCCGACTTCACGCATTTCGACTATGTCAACGTCGATGCGCCGCAAGGCGGCACCTTCAATTTCTCGCCGCCCAATTGGGGCGCCAACCAGAGTCCGCAGACCTTCAACACGCTGAATTCCTTCGTCCCCAAGGGCGATTCCCCGCAGCGCATGGAGATGTGCTTCGATACGCTGATGGCGAGGGCGCTCGACGAGCCTGATGCTGTTTACGGGCTGATCGCCGAAAGCGTGACGATTTCTGACGACCGCAACAGTTTCACCTTCTCGCTGCGCCCGCAGGCACGGTTCCACGATGGTTCCCCGCTGACTGCGGAAGACGCCGCCTTCACCTTCAAGCTGCTGAAGGACAAGGGGCATCCCGACTACGCGCTGTCGCTGACCCACCTCGACGACGCGGCAGCCGTCGACGTTCACACGCTGCAGCTCAAATTCTCAGGCAAGCAGTCGGCCCGCACCATCCTGAACGTGGTCGGATTCCCGATCCTTTCGAAAGCCTTCTTCACCGCCAATCCCTTCGACTCCTCCCAGCTCAACCCGCCGCTCGGCTCAAGCGCCTACAAAGTCGGGCGCTGGTCGGCGGGCGCCTGGGTCGAATATGAGCGCGTGGCCGACTATTGGGGCAACGACCTGCCGGTCAACCGCGGCCAGAACAATTTCGGACGCATCCGCATCGAATTCTACCAGGATCGCACAGCCGGGTTCGAGGCCTTCAAGAAGGGCGAGATCCTCTACCGCGAGGAGTTCACCTCGCGCGTCTGGGCGACGGCTTACGCCTTTCCGGCCTTTACCGCCGGCAAGGTGATCAAGCATGAGTTCCCGGCCGAGACCACGCCTTCCATGCAGGCCACCGCGGTCAACCAACGGCGCGAGCAATTCAAGGACCCACGCGTGCGGCAGGCGATCGCGCTCTGCTTCGATTTCGAATGGACGCGGCGCAACTTCTTCTATGGCTCCTATGAACGCTCGCAGTCCTGCTTCGAGAAATCCGACTTCCGGGCTACGGGCATGCCGTCGCCGCAGGAGCTGGCGCTGCTTGAACCGCTGCGCGACCAGCTGCCGCCGGAGACCTTCGGTGAAGCGGTGACGCAACCGCCATCGGATGGGTCCGGACGAGACCGCAAGCAACTGAGCGCTGCGCTGAAGCTGCTCGCACAGGCTGGCTGGAAACGCTCAGGCGATTTCGTGCTCAATGACAAGGGCGGCCGGCTGGCCGCTGAATTTCTGGTCGACGACGAGACCTTCGTGCAGGTCTATTCGCCTTGGGTCGCCAACATGAAAGCCATCGGCATCGATGCCTCGATCCGCCTGGTGGATTCGGCGCAGTACCAGCTGAGGCAATCAACATTCGATTTCGACCTGCTCTCGGCCGCCTTCAATTTCAGCGCCACGCCGACCCGCGACGATCTGGAGATCTTCTTCCACTCGCGCAGCGCCGCGGTGTCGGGCTCGCGCAACCTGTCGGGCGTTGCAAGCCCAGCCGTCGATGCGCTGATCGATGCCGTCGGCGCCGCCAAGGACCGTGAAAGCCTGACCACCGCCATGCGCGCGTTGGACCGGGCCTTGCGCGCGCGGCGCGATTGGATTCCAAGTTGGTATCTGGCGAATCACCGAAGCGCCTATTGGGACATGTTCGGCTTTCCAGGGCAGAAACCCGATTTCGGCTTTCCGGTCGAGGCGCTGTGGTGGTTCGACAAGGGCAAGGCGGCAAAGATTGGCAAAGCCTGACATGATCATCCGCGCGGGGCCTGTCGCCTGATGGGCGCCTATATCCTGCGCCGCATTCTTCTCATGATCCCGACGCTGTTCGGCATCATGGCGATCTCCTTCGCGGTCATCCAGTTCGCGCCGGGCGGCCCGGTCGAGCAGGTGATCGCCAAGCTGACCAACCAGGGCGGCAACGACCGCCTCGGCAGCGGTGGCGGCGACGCCGGTGGCGGCAATCTCGACGTGGCCGGCGATGTCGGCTCGAAATATCGCGGCGCGCAGGGGCTCGATCCTGAATTCATCAAGAAGCTGGAAAAGCAGTTCGGCTTCGACAAGCCGCCGCTCGAGCGCTTCGGCATGATGCTGTGGAATTATATCCGCTTCGATTTCGGCGACAGCTATTTCCGCGATATCTCGGTGCTGAACCTGATCCTGGAGAAGATGCCGGTCTCGATTTCCATCGGTCTGTGGATCACGCTTCTGTCCTACCTGATCTCGATCCCGCTCGGCATCCGCAAGGCGGTGAAGGACGGCTCGACCTTCGACGTGTGGACCAGCGGCGTCGTCATCGTCGGCTATGCCATTCCCGGTTTCCTGTTCGGCATCCTTCTGATGGTGCTGTTCGCCGGCGGTTCGTTCTGGGACTGGTTCCCGCTGCGCGGCATCGTTTCGGACAATTGGGACCAGCTGTCCTGGCCCGCCAAGATCGCCGACTATTTCTGGCATATGACGCTGCCGCTGACGGCGCTGGTGCTGTCGGCCTTCGCCACGACGACGCTGCTGACCAAGAACTCTTTCCTCGAAGAGATCCGCAGCAATATGTCGTGACGGCGCGCGCCAAGGGCCTGTCGGAGCACAAGGTGCTCTACGGCCACATCTTCCGAAACGCCATGCTGATCGTGATCGCCGGCTTCCCCGGCGCCTTCATCTCGGCCTTCTTCACGGGCTCGCTGCTGATCGAGAACATCTTCTCGCTCGACGGCCTCGGCCTGCTCGGCTTCAAGTCGGTGATCGACCGCGACTATCCGGTGGTGTTCGCCACCCTCTACATCTTCTCGCTGCTTGGCCTGTTCGTCGGCCTGTTGTCCGACCTGATCTACACCTGGGTCGATCCGCGCATCGACTTCGAGCGGAGAGACATCTGATGGCCGAGGCTGCGATCGAAAGCGCGCCGGCCAGGCCTAGCAGGCCATTCCTGTCGCCGCTCAACCAGAGGCGGCTGCAGAATTTCAAGGCCAACCGGCGCGGTTACTGGTCGCTCTGGATCTTCCTGCTCCTGTTCGTGCTGTCGCTGTTTTCCGAGCTGATCGCCAATGACAAGCCGATCATCGCCTCCTACAAGGGCGAGATCCTGTTTCCGGTCCTGGTCGCCTATCCGGAAGAGAAGTTCGGTGGTTTCTACGCCGTCACCGACTATCGCGATCCGGTCATCCAGGACGAGATCAATGCCAATGGCTGGATGATCTGGCCGCCTGTCCGTTACTCCTATCAGACCGTCAACAACGCCATTCCAGAGCCGGCGCCGGCAAAACCATCCTGGCTTTACGACAAGAACAAGCGCTGCGGCCAATACCCGAAGGGAGAGGCCGACGAGAACTGCGTTGTCGGCAACTGGAACTGGCTGGGCACCGACGACCAGGCCCGCGACGTGCTGGCCCGAGTGCTCTACGGCTTCCGCATCTCGGTTCTGTTCGGGCTGATCCTGACGCTCGGCTCGTCGCTAATCGGCGTCGCGGCCGGCGCGGTGCAAGGCTATTTCGGCGGCTGGACCGACCTTCTCTTCCAGCGTTTCATCGAGATCTGGTCGGCCATCCCGGTGCTTTACCTGCTGCTCATCGTCTCGGCCATCCTGCCGCCCGGCTTCTTCATCCTGCTCGGCCTGATGCTGCTGTTTTCCTGGGTGGCCCTGGTCGGCGTGGTGCGGGCCGAATTCCTGCGTGCCCGCAACTTCGAATATGTCAACGCGGCGCGCGCGCTCGGCGTGCCAAACCTCACCATCATGTTCCGGCACCTGTTGCCCAACGCCATGGTGGCGACGCTGACCTTCCTGCCCTTCCTGCTCTCCGGCTCGATCTCGACGCTGACCTCGCTCGACTATCTCGGCTTCGGCCTGCCGCCCGGCTCGGCCTCGCTCGGCGAATTGCTGAAACAGGCGCAACGCAACCTCAACGCGCCCTGGCTCGGCATTTCCGGCTTCATCGTGATCTCGCTGATGCTGTCGCTGCTGGTCTTCATCGGCGAGGCGACGCGCGACGCCTTCGATCCGCGCAAGACGTTCAAATGAGCGAAGCCCTGCTGTCCGTCCAAGATCTGAGCGTCGCCTTCGCGCAGGGCGGCAAGCAGTCCATCGCCGTCGACCATGTCTCGTTCGACATCGGCAAGGGCGAGACGGTTGCCCTGGTCGGCGAATCCGGCTCGGGCAAATCGGTATCGGCGCTGTCGGTGCTGAAGCTCCTGCCCTATCCCGCCGCCAGCCATCCCTCGGGCAGAATCCTGTTCAGCGGCGCCGACCTGCTCGCCATGAACGAGAAGGCGTTGCGCGGCGTGCGCGGCAACAAGATCACCATGATCTTCCAGGAGCCGATGACCTCGCTCAACCCGCTGCACACGATCGAGCAGCAGATCGTCGAGGTGCTGCAACTGCATCAAGGCCTGCGCGATGCTCCGGCCAGGGCGCGCACGCTGGAGCTGCTCAACGAGGTCGGTATCCGCGAGCCGGAGAAACGTCTCGATGCCTACCCGCACCAGCTCTCCGGCGGCCAGCGCCAGCGCGTCATGATCGCCATGGCTTTGGCTAACGAGCCGGAGCTTTTGATCGCCGACGAGCCGACGACGGCGCTCGACGTGACCGTGCAGGCGCAGATCCTCCAGTTGCTCGCGGAGTTGAAAAGCCGCAAGGGCATGTCGATGCTGTTCATCACGCACGACCTCGGCATCGTCAGAAAGATCGCCGACCGTGTCTGCGTGATGACCAAGGGCAAGATCGTCGAGACCGGGCCGACCAAGGAGATCTTGGCCAACCCGCAACATCCTTACACGAAGCATCTCTTGGCCGCAGAGCCGAAGGGCAAGCCGCCTGCGGCAGACCCGGGCGCCAAATCCGTCATGGCGGGCAAGGACATGAAGGTCTGGTTCCCGATCAAGAGGGGCTTCTTCCGCAAGACCGTCGACCATGTGAAGGCCGTGGACGGCATCGACGTCACCGTGCGCGCCGGCCAGACGCTGGGCGTGGTCGGCGAATCCGGTTCGGGCAAGACGACGCTCGGGCTGGCGCTCGCGCGGATGATCTCCTCGACCGGCACGATCAACTTTAACGGACGCGACATCAACCAGCTCTCCTTCAGCGCCATGCGGCCGCTCAGGCGCGAATTGCAGATCGTTTTCCAGGACCCGTTCGGATCGCTCAGCCCACGCCTGTCGGTTTCCGAGATCATCGAGGAAGGGCTGAAGATCCACGAGCCGAAGCTCTCGCCCGACCAGCGCGACGACAAGGTGGTCGCCGTGCTGAAGGAGGTCGGTCTCGATCCGGAAACGCGCCATCGCTACCCGCACGAGTTCTCCGGCGGCCAGCGCCAGCGCGTCGCCATCGCGCGCGCCATGGTGCTCAATCCGCGCTTCGTCATGCTCGACGAGCCGACCTCGGCGCTCGACATGAGCGTGCAGGCGCAGGTGGTCGATCTTTTGCGTAACCTGCAGGCCAAGCACAATCTCGCCTATCTCTTCATCAGCCACGACCTCAAGGTCGTCCGCGCCCTTGCCAATGACGTCATCGTCATGCGCAATGGCAAGGTCGTCGAAGCGGGACCTTCCGAACAGATCTTCGGCAGCCCGCAGACCGACTATACGCGGGCGCTGATGGCGGCGGCCTTCAAGATCGAGACGGCGCCGACCGGCGTGGTCAGCGAATAGGCCCGGCTGGATTGACGTAACAAGGACTGAATCCGCAAATGGAAAAAGGCAAAATCCTGCTTGCCGTCACGGCCTTTCATCCGCAGCGCTGGCATCAGCTGCTGGCGGCCGAGCGCGAGGTGGTGCTGGAGCCGGCAGGCGCCAACGATCCCTCGATCGCCTACGCGGTGGTGTGGAAACATAAGCCGAACCTGCTCTCCGGGCTGCCCAACCTGCGAGCCATCTTCTCGGTCGGCGCAGGCGTCGACCATATCTTCGCCGATCCCGGCCTGCCCGACGTGCCGATCGTCAGGGTGGTCGCCGACAATCTCACCCAATACATGACCGAGTATGTCGTCTGGCGGGTGCTCGATCACCATCGGCACGGCATGCTCTACCGGGCGCAGCAGCCGAAGAAGATCTGGCACGAGCCGCCGCAGCGCCCGGCCGGCGACATTTCCGTCGGCATCATGGGCCTCGGCCATCTCGGCCGCGCGGCGGCATCGGTGCTTTTGTCGCTCGGCTTTGCCGTCAACGGCTGGTCGCGCACCGACCGGCCGATGAAAGGTGTTTCGACCTATGCCGGCGAGGCGGGGCTGATCCCCTTCCTCAACGCCACCGATATTCTCGTCGTGCTGTTGCCGCTGACGCCGCAAACCCAGGGCATCGTGAATTACGGGCTGCTCAAGGAGTTGCGCCGGCGCAACGGGCTTGGCGGCGCGGTGCTGATCAATGCCGGTCGCGGACGCCTGCAGAAGGACGCCGACATCGTGCGCGCGCTGGACGACGGCACGCTGAAGGAAGCGAGCCTCGACGTGTTCGAGGTCGAGCCGCTGCCCAAGACAAGCCCGCTGTGGAGCCATCCGAAAGTCTTTATCACGCCACACGCGGCGGCGACATCGGATCCGGCTCATCTGGTGCCAGCCATGCTGCGGCAGATGGATGCGTTCGAGCGCGGCGAGAAGCTCGAAAACCTGGTCGACCGCGAGGCCGGATATTAGTTGCCTTGGCAGACCCCATGCCTTGGCGATTGGCCGAGACGCCTGTCGCGGTCGTCATCCACGGGCGGAGCAAGGAGCGTAGCGACGCGCGCAGACCCGAGGATCCATGCCGTGACTTGGAAG
>NZ_RZSB01001479.1:0-397 GCF_004023285.1 Mesorhizobium sp. M2A.F.Ca.ET.067.02.1.1 | reverse complement strand
TCTTTCTACTCGGCTCGCTGCAGGCCGGCCTCGCCATTCTTATGTGGTTGCCTCTCTACTACGGCAAGCTTGCAACGCTTAAGCCTGTTTGTGCCTGTGGATTGGCATATCCACGAACTGCTCTTTGGCTATCTGACGGCAGTCATTACCGGGTTCCTGCTTACCGCAATCCCGAACTGGACGGGACGACTGCCGGTTCAGGATTTCCGCTTGGCCCTGCTGGTATCGATCTGGATCGCGGGCCGGGTCGCCGTGTTCTTCTCGCAGGAAACCGGCTGGCTCCTGAGCGCAGTAATAGATTGCTCATTTCTTGTTGCCGTAGTGGTTGCAGCAGCGGCGGAAATCATCGCCGGTCGAAACTGGCGGAACCTCAAGGTGCTGTTGCCGGTCGCGACCC
>NZ_RZSB01001478.1:0-398 GCF_004023285.1 Mesorhizobium sp. M2A.F.Ca.ET.067.02.1.1 | reverse complement strand
CCCGACGGTACCATGTTCATCTCCGACGAATATGGCCCCAACATCTACCGCTTCTCGGCCGAAGGCCGCCTCATGTCGGCAGCGCAGCCGCCGGCGGCGCTGGTGCCGATGCGCCACGGCAAGCCGAACTTCGCGTCCGACAATCCTGGCCCGGGCGCCGCCGAGCCCGATCCGAAGGATCCCGAGACTGGCCGCCAGAACAACCAGGGGCTCGAAGGCATGTCGATGACGCCTGACGGCAAGTTCCTGATCGCCGTGCTGCAGTCGGCGGCCCGCCAGGACGGCGGCGATTCCGGCTCGACGCGCCAGAACACCCGCGCGCTGGTCTATGACGCTTCCGACCTCGCCCACCTCAAGCTGGCGCATGAATATGTTGTGCCGCTGCCGGTGTTCAAGGA
>NZ_RZSB01001477.1:0-400 GCF_004023285.1 Mesorhizobium sp. M2A.F.Ca.ET.067.02.1.1 | reverse complement strand
GTTCCGAAGCCCTTCAGGAGCGCGGGAAAGAACGCGCTCAGATAGTCCTCGGGACTGCCGAAAATAATCGAACCGTGCAGGCCTTTGTCGGACAGCGCCGAGTTTTGAGGATGCGCTCGGCATAGGCCAGGAAGCGCTCGCCGCTGCCGGTGAGCCGCACCCCGCTGCCGCTGCGATGAAACAGGCTCTGGCCGAGGGCTTCCTCGAGCCGCTGCACCTGCATTGTCACGGCCGACTGCGTGCGTCCGACCTGTACCGCCACCGCACTGAGGGTTCCCGAATGCGCCGCGCGCACGAATGTCGCCAGCAGCTTGAGATCGAGCATATCAAATCCATTGATATCAGAATCCGACAACTATCAATTTTACTGCATCCGCGCCAGCCGCTAGATTGTTGGCGC
>NZ_RZSB01001476.1:0-401 GCF_004023285.1 Mesorhizobium sp. M2A.F.Ca.ET.067.02.1.1 | reverse complement strand
TCCAGATGCGGTGACCGGCCTGGCGCAGCCGGTAGTCGAGCTCGGCATCCTCATTGTGGCTGAAGGTCTCGTCATAGCCGCCGACCGCAGAGAAGGCCGCTATGCGCATCAACGCGTGGTGGCCGTGATCGACCCATTCTCCGGCCGACTGATGCCGGTGCTTGGAGCCGCCGGTGCCGAGCTTGGAATTCTGTGCCGCCGCCACCGCCTTCTGGACCGCGCCGGTGCCGCTGGTCAGCATGGAGACGACGACCGAATCGGCGCCGGTGGCCGAAGCCTCCTCAACCAGCCGGTCGCAATAATCGTCAGGGTAGCCGCCATGCGCATCGATGCGGATGAGGTAGCGCGCGCCATCGCCATGGCTGGCGACCGCGAGATTGATCGCGGCACTCTGGATGCGC
>NZ_RZSB01001475.1:0-402 GCF_004023285.1 Mesorhizobium sp. M2A.F.Ca.ET.067.02.1.1 | reverse complement strand
ACCTAAAGGACTTCGTCCCCGATTCCGACAGCGAGGTGGTGCGCCGCATCAAGGCCGCCGGGCTCGTCCTCGTCGGCAAATCCAACGCGCCGGAGAACGGCTGGTCGATCACCACCGAGCCAAAACTCTACGGCACGACGAAGAACCCGTGGAAGCAAGGCATCACGCCGGGCGGCTCCAGCGGCGGCGCTGCCGCCGCGATCGCTTCGCGCATGGTGCCGATCGCGGAGGCCAGCGACGGCGCCGGCTCGATCCGCGTGCCGGCGTCCTGCTGCGGCATTGTCGGCCTGAAACCGTCGCGCGGTCGCGTCAGCCTCGCGCCCTACGGCGACTATTGGTATGGCGGCGCCTATTTCCTCTGCTGCTCGCGCACCGTGCGCGACACCGCCGCCTATCTCGACG
>NZ_RZSB01001474.1:0-403 GCF_004023285.1 Mesorhizobium sp. M2A.F.Ca.ET.067.02.1.1 | reverse complement strand
ATCCAGACCGATGAGTCCTTGCTGACCGGCGAGTCTGTTCCGGTGCGCAAGATTGCTGCCAGGGATGCCGATCTGCCGGCGCAATGCAGGCCGGGGGGCGACGACCTGCCTTTCGCATTTTCCGGATCACTCATCGTTCGCGGTTCAGGCATTGGCGAAGTTCTGGCAACCGGGCCGCTCAGCCAAATCGGTGCGATCGGGCAATCGCTGAGCACCATGGAAACCGAGGCACCCCGCCTGCGGCGACAGACAAAACGCCTTGTCGGCATCTTCGCACTTGTCGGCGGCGCCGTCAGCGTTCTCGCGGTCGTGCTTTATGGCTTGTTGCGGGGCGGATGGCTTGATGCGGTGTTGGCGGGCATTGCGCTCGGCATGTCGATGCTGCCCGAGGAGTTTCCCATGG
>NZ_RZSB01001473.1:0-404 GCF_004023285.1 Mesorhizobium sp. M2A.F.Ca.ET.067.02.1.1 | reverse complement strand
TGCCTGCGCTCGGTCGCCCGCCACAGGGGCGAGCGCCAGCTCGTCATCCTCGACGACAGGACCGTCGAGGACCATGTCGACCTGCCCGGCCATATCTGGGACAAGCGGCGGCGTGGGCTGATGAACAGCCAGCATTTTTCCAACTTCATCCGATTGGATCTGCTTGCCCGGCATGGCGGGACATGGCTCGATGCCACGATCCTGCTGCGGCAGCCTGTGCCGCCGGAGATCGAGCGCGAGGATTTCTACATCCTGCGCGAGACCGGTCGCCATCCCCGGCTCGTGGAGACCTGGTTCATTCACGCCCGCAAGGGGCACCCGTTGGTCGAGACCGTTCTTTGCGGCCTGGCCGACTACTGGAAGGCCCATGACGGGCTCCATGACTACTTCATGTTCCCCTACCA
>NZ_RZSB01001472.1:0-405 GCF_004023285.1 Mesorhizobium sp. M2A.F.Ca.ET.067.02.1.1 | reverse complement strand
CCTTGATCTCGGCCAGCGGCACGCGCTGCTTGGCCGCCGCTATCTCCTCGCGTTTGTAGGCTTCGATCTTGCGCAGAATGTCGGACAAGGGCTCTACTCGTTCGAAATTTCAACCAGCCGACCGAGCACTTGGAGCGCGCGGCCGCTGTCGATGGCTTGCGCTGCGCTCGCCATGCCGTCGGCGAGCGTCGTCGCCTTGCCGGCCACCACCAGGCCGGCGCCCGCATTCATCAGCACGGTGTCGCGATAGGCGCCCGCAGCACCTGCCAGCATGTCGCGCAGCGCCTTGGCGTTGTAGGCCGCGTCGCCGCCGCGCAACTCGTCCTTGGTGTGGCGCTGCAGGCCGACCGCTTCGGGGGTGAGCGCGAAGGTGCGGATCTCGCCGCCGGCAAGTTCCGCCACCTG
>NZ_RZSB01001471.1:0-405 GCF_004023285.1 Mesorhizobium sp. M2A.F.Ca.ET.067.02.1.1 | reverse complement strand
GCTCAAGGTCCAGCTGATTGCCGCTCAACTTCCTCCTCCGCTCGGACCAACCCATCAGGAGACGTAAGCAATGACCTTCTTCAGTCACCTAAGAAAAGCGGCGATCGCCACGGCCTTCGTGCTCGGCGCGACGGCGGTTCACGCCGAAGAACAATACTTTCCCCTGCAGAGCTACCGTGTCGGTCCGTATGCGGCCGGCGGAACCGGCTTTTTCGGTGGCTTCATCGACTATCTCAACCTGATCAACATCCGCGACGGCGGCGTCAATGGCGTCAAGCTGGCCTGGAGCGAAGGCGAGACGCAATATGAGGTCGAGAAGGGCGTCGAGGTGTATGAACGGTTGAAGAGCAATCCCGGCATCGCTGCCTGGAATCCACTCTCGGTCGGCATCGCCTATGCCATGAT
>NZ_RZSB01001470.1:0-406 GCF_004023285.1 Mesorhizobium sp. M2A.F.Ca.ET.067.02.1.1 | reverse complement strand
ATTTCATCCTGAGCCTCCTGGCGGCTTTCTTTTTCTGTTGGTCGACCGTGTATGACCGTTGGCGGCAACTCGGCGGTCGCGCCCCCGCGCTACTGTACCGGAGCGGTGGCGGGGGCCGTGTAGCGCCGGCGCACCGCGTCGAGCACGCGCTTGCGGCTTTCCTGCGCCGACAGCGTCTTGTCCTTCTCCGCGGTCTCGGTTTCGCGGGCGAGGTCCTTGTCCCTGATCTGATGGCGGAACCATTCCGAGTAGTCGCCGGCGCGCAGATGATGCTCCCAGGTCTTGTCGTCGATGCCCTCGGCCATCTGGGCGAAGATAATCAGATTGTGCGCCCTGAGGTTCATGGCATCGTCCGGGCCCCTGAAATAGAAGCTGCCGGCCTCGTCGAGTTGCCCCTCGGCATATT
>NZ_RZSB01000146.1:0-9980 GCF_004023285.1 Mesorhizobium sp. M2A.F.Ca.ET.067.02.1.1 | reverse complement strand
GCCCCCTGGCATCGATGGCCGGCGGATCGCCGAACGTTGCGCGCGTGGCGCGCGAGTTGAAGATCAGGTCCGCACGGCTCCAGCGCATCAGGGCGACAAGCACCTTGCGCAATATGCGCTCGGGGATTTCGTGGATGTGCAGCAGCGCCTTGCGCGGCAAAAGCCGCGCGGCCAGCGCATAGTCGGCGATGATCGAGGTGTTGATATAGGTCAGGTCGCTGCCCCGCATGCGGCGCCAGGCGCGCCAGAGCGCCGCGGGCAGTCGCGCCATCTCGACGGTGGCGAGCCTGAGCATCGCCTGGCGCCTGAGCACCCAGAGCGGCTCGAACACGATGCGGCTGGCATGCGGCTTGAGGATCTCGACGATCGGCCCCTGGCGCGGCAGCACGACCTCGATCTCGGCGGCCGGAAACGCGGCGCGCAGCGCAGCCACGCTCTCGGCGAAGCTGCGGTCCGAACCATAGAGCTCGTAGCCCTGATGAACGCAGGCAATGCGCATCACTTTCTTTCCACCTGCACCTCGAGTCCGCTCGGCACCGGGCCCTTCAAGCGCGGAAGAAACTTCATGCCAAATCCGCACGCCGCTCCACCCAGCGGTGGCCACTGCAGGCCCGGGAGCAAGGATCGTGCCGGCTTCCTGATTGCCCTGCTGCGGCCCTGGTACCCGACCGTGCCCCGTATCGACACAGATACGTCGCGAAGGTTGACCGATAATGAAGCAAGCCCCGCGCTCTGAAGAGAAATTTTACACCTTCATGCGAGTATCCACCCTGGGGGTACCCCTGGCACGGAAGTTGCTGGGCGGTCATTGACATAGCGACAACCATGACCGGACCCCGGGGGAATCCTTTTATTTTGAAACCGGAACTATCTTCCAACCCGATCGAAAAGCCTTCGATCCTGATCCTGGGGACACGCGGCATTCCGGCTTCCCACGGCGGCTTCGAGACTTTCGCCGAGCGGCTGGCGCTTTTCCTGGCCGGACGCGGCTGGAAGGTCGGCGTCTATTGCCAGAAGGAAGTCGAGCGCGTCGGCCAAAGGGTGACGAGCGACACCTGGCGCGGCATCGAGCTCATCACCATCGAGGTCGCCTCCAGCGGGCCGCGCGCGACGCTGGAGTTCGACTGGCAATGCGTGCTCGATGCCGCCAGGCGCCCCGGCGTGTGCCTGGTGCTCGGCTATAACGGCGCGGTGTTCCTGACCTGGCTCAGGCTCATGCGGCGCAGGATCATCACCAATATGGACGGCATCGAGTGGCGGCGGCCGAAATGGGGGCCGGCGGCGCGCGCCTGGTTCTGGCTCAACGAATGGATCGGCGCCTGGCTGTCGCAACGGCTTATCGCAGACCACCCGGCGATCGCCGACCATCTGGCGACGCGGCGGCCGCGCAGCGCCATCACCACCATCGCCTATGGGGCCGACCCGGTGACCTCGGCGCCGGAGGAACCCGTTCGCGCGCTCGGGCTCGAGCCCGGCAAATACCTGGTCTCGATCGCGCGCATCGAACCCGACAACAACATCCTGCCGATCATCGAAGCTTTCCGCCGCCGCGATCGCAGCGACATGAAGCTGGTGGTGCTGGGCACGCTCAACGACGAGATCCCCTACCATCGAGCCGTGCGCGAGGCAGCGAGCGACACGGTGATCATGCCAGGCGCGATCTACGACCAGGCGACCGTGAAGGCGCTGCGCTACCATGCGCGCGCCTATATGCACGGCCACACTGTGGGCGGCACCAACCCCTCGCTGGTTGAGGCGCTGGCTGCCGGCAACATGGTGATCGCCCATGACAACCGCTACAACCGCTGGGTCGCCGGCGAGGCGGCGATCTACTTCAACGACACCGACAGCCTGAGCGCACGGATCGACACGGCGCTGGCCGACGACGCGCTGGTGGCGCGTTGCAGCAAGGCGGCGCGGGCACGCGCCCGCGAGGCCTTCCGCTGGGAAGACGTGCTCAGCGCCTACGAGAAGGAAGCGCTGCAGCAGCTCGGCGGCGCCACGGCCGCGCCGGCGAAGGCCGACCGCGCAAAACACGCATGACTGGGGCACGCATGACTGGGCACGCATGACCGGCTGGTCTCGCCGCCGTCTGCTCGGCGCGGCGCTGGCCGTGGCGACGGCGCCGCTGGCGGTCCCGCCGCTTGTATCTAAAGCGCGCGCCGCCGGCGAATGGCCTTTCAGGCGCGGCGTCAACGCCTGGCCATGGTTTGCACTGACGCGCGAATTCCCCGCGCCCCGCACCGACTATGACTGGCCGCCCTTCCAGTCTCAGCGGCCGGTGCCGACGCCGGCCGACCTTGCCCGGCTGCGCGCCAGCGGGCTTGACTTCATCCGCCTGCCTGTCGATCCGGGCCCGTTCCTGGTCGCCGATGCGGACCGACGCGCCGACCTCATGGCGATGCTCAGCGCGGCGGTCGAAGCGGCTTTGGCCGCCGATCTCGGCGTCATCGTCAACGTGCAGGCCAATGGCGCCACCCATTACTGGAACCCCGAGCGCATGATTTCCAGCACCGGCGCGCCGGAATTCGCCCGCTACCGGGCCTTCGTTGCCGACGTGGCGGGCATGCTCAAGGACATAGCGCCCGGCGGGGTCGCGCTGGAGCCGGTCAACGAGCCGCCGCAGGACTGTTCTTCCGAGGTGTGGCCCAAGGTGCAGGCAGCGCTGCTGACCGCCGCGCGTGGCGCGGCGAAAGACCTGCCGCTGCTCACCACCGGCGGCTGCGGCTCGATGGTGCGGGGCCTCACCGCGCTCGATCCGGCGCCGCTGGCGGAATTCGAGCCGATCCTGTTCACCTTCCACTTCTACGAACCCTACCTGTTCAGCCATCAGGGCGCGCCATGGATGCGCGAGCCGGTCTATCGCGCGCTGAACAACGTGCCGTGGCCAGCCTCGGCGGGCTCATTGGAGCAGACGCTGGCCTCGGTCCGGGCCAGGATGGCTGAGGATACGGAGAGGTCCGACGAAGCCAAGAAGGCCGCCTATGCCGAGACCGAGAAGGTGCTGAAAGTCTATTTCGACGCGCAGCCCGACCGCGGCTTCATCGACGGCTACCTCGCGCAGATGAGCGACTGGGCGGACGGCCATGGCATCGCGCCCGGGCGCATCATCATGGGCGAGTTCGGCGCGCTGCGCACCGACGCCCGCTACACCGCCGCGCCCAATCCCGACCGCGTCCGCTACATCGCCGATGTGCGGCAGAGCGCCGAAGCCGCCGGCTTTCCCTGGGCGTTCTGGGACCTATTCGACGGCATGGGCATGATGGACGACACCACTCGCGCTCTCGATCCCGCCATGGTCGAGGCGCTGGGCTTGACGATGCCGCCAACTTGATTTTTTGAATCACCAAACCGTTCCAAGCGTTTGGTTTGATGCGGGAGCCGGTGGGTGGGAGACCGGTGCATTCTTGCGAGATCACCATCTGGCTGTCGGTGATAGCGATCAACCTGGTCGCGGTGCCGCTGGTGTTGCTTGGGACGCGGAGGCATGAGGCGAGCGGGGTGGCGGCCAATGCGTAAAGGCTGTGCTCGGTCGCCCTGTTCTGCTCCGGGTGATGAACGGCGCCCGCCGCCAATCGCTCGCCGCCGGGCAGCCAGAATGTACATCTATTTGCGCATTTTCGTTGATAGGTCGTGCAAATTGTGCAAATAATTGCACGTTAGCTTCCCAAGGAATCCTTGTGCCGGAGACCAACACCACCAAGATCAAGGCTCGGCTGGAACGGGAGGGCTGGCAGCTTGTCGGCGGCTCGAAACACGACAAATACAAGAAGGCCGGGATGCCGACGATCATGGTTCCCCGGCACAAGACGGTGACGCCCTTGGTAGCCCGGTCAATCGCAAAAGCGGCGGGCTGGGAATAATACCGACTCCTCACCACGCTCCATCAAGAGCAAGGCAACGAAGAACATAGGACCAGGACATGTCTCGCTATATCGCACTCGTGGATGCCGCGGACGGCATCGTCGGTGTGTCGTTCCCCGATGCACCAGGCTGCGTGGCCCAATCGGAAAACCGGGATGAGGCATTCAAGGACGCAACCGCGGCTCTGGCTGAATGGGTGGCTGAAGAACTGGCGGAGGGTCGTGACGCTCCCCGCCCTCGCAGCATGGACGAGCTTATGGCCGATGAGGCGGTACGATCGGCCTTGACCGATGGCGCCGTTTTGATCTCGGTCCCCCTCATACGCGACTATGGCCGGCCGGCCCGGGCCAATATCTCATTGGATGCAGGCCTGCTGGCCGACATCGACGAAGCAGCTCATCGACTGGGTGTCACCAGGTCTGCGTTTCTAGCTGCGGCGGCCAGGGAGAGGCTTAAGGAAACTGTCTGATCGTTCCTTCGCCGGCCTGTACAGCGCCAGCGCGATCACCACGAATTTGGTCATCAGCGTCGTCTTGGAGGCGATGCTTTCGGAGGTGTTGAGCAGGATGAGCCAGCCCAGCATCGGCAGCCAGATGCCCGGGTGGCAACGGCGCGCAACCTCGTGCATGAACAGCGCGAAGCCGAAGAAGATCAGAAGCGTGAAGAAGGCGCCCTGGTAGAGCGTCAGGCGCAGGATCGGGTTCTCGATGCCCTGCTCCAGGCCGCCGATGCGGCGCATGCTGTCGAGCAGGTCGACATCGGGTCCGACGATCAGGTCGCGCAGCTCCAGATGCCTGAAGAGGTCGAACATCTCGACGCGGGCATTGGCGCTGCCGCTGTCGGAGACGAAACGTTGGAGCAGAGCGTCGAAGAAGCCGTAATAGCCGGCGAGCGCGATCGCCAGCGGCAGCAGCGCGGCGAGCATGATCACCAGGGCGGCACCCAAGAGGTTGACACGCCCGGTCCTGAGCTGTGCCAGGCCCTGGATCAGCAAATAGACGCCGCCGAGCAGGGTCGTCAGCACCATGCCCGAGCGGCCGCCGAAGGCGACCAGCGCGCAGAACTGCAGCCCGACAAGCGCCAGCCTGAGCGGCGTCGACAGGGAGCGCGAACCCGACAGCAGCGACAGCACATAGCTCGAAGTGACCGTGGCATTGGAGAGCGGATGCCCCTGCAGCGCGGTGGAGCGCAGATCATTGACGAACACGGCGCCGTCGAACCTGTAGGGGAACACCAGATGCTTGGTGCCGAACTCGAACAGTGCCATCAGCGCGTTCACCGTCATCACCGCATGGATGACGATCCGCAGCTGGGCAAAGGTCTTCTCATCGTCCTCGCTAAGCAGCAGCACGACCAGCGCCGGTGCGACGAACGTGTCGATCATGCCGGCCATGCCGGGGCGCTGCCTGAGGATGACGACGAAGAGAAGCACCGTCGAGATCACCGCCATCAGCATCGTTGCCGGCCGCTTGTTGGTGACATGGACCACGTAGCCGACCGGATTGCCGAAGGTGCAGGCGCGCCAGACGAAGACGAGCACGAAGAGATAGGTGGACGGGTGGATCTTGCTCAGCGGGCTGCCCTGCAGGCCGTCGTAATTGTAGCCGGCCAGCCACAGCATGCCGCCCGAGATGGAAAACAGAAGCAGCACCGCCACGGTGATGCCAAGACGGGTCAGCGTGTCGACCGGAACAGTGCTCGGGCCCGCCATGCCGTAGCCCGGGGCCGGGACAGGCCGGGCGGGACCCGCCAGGATCGAGGCCATGTCAGGCCGCCTCGTCGACCAGCATGGCGCCGGTCGGCAACCGTCCCATGACGGAGACCGCTTCGGAGGTCGAGGCGACGTCCCGCATCGGCGTCGCGTTCAGCCTGGCGACGAGCAGGATCTCGTCAGCCATGGCGACCAGCGGCAGGACGTTGAGGTCGTCGGCCAGCGCGCCGCCGTCGATGACGACGAGCTCGAAACTGCGATTGGCCTCGGCCAGCATGCGGTGGGCGAAATAGAGCGCCTGCGCTTCCTGGAACACCGCGGCCGGCCGGCCCCTGCCGATCAGCGCCACCGAACTGCCGGGAGCATAGCGGCTGACCGCGTCGAGCGGATATTCGCCGCGCAGCACGTCGAGCACGCCGGGCTGCGGGTCCTTCTGGCCCTTGCCGGCATTGATGTCGATGAACAGCACGCGGCGGCCCCTGGCCGCCGCCGCGTTGGCAAGCTGCCATGCAACCCTCGAGCGCTGCACCTTGTCCTCGGGCGGCGACGCCACCAGGATCGAGGGCACCAGCGGCCAGTCGGCCGGGCGCCTGGTGGCGGCGGCGATGCGCTGCAGCGCCAGCCCGGCCACGGCGTCGGTCTTCTGGGCGGCAGCGCCGGAGCGGCGGCGCCCCCGGCCCGGCAGCACGCCCAGCACCGGCGCCTCGATGGCCGACTGCATCTGGTTGGCGGAAAGCACGGTCGGCGAAAGATATTCGGCGATCAGCGCCATGCCGATGCCCAGCGCCAGGCCGCCGAACACAGCGCCGAAGACAAGCAGGCCCTTCGGCGGCCAGCTCTTCTTCAGCGCCGGCATGGCATAGGAGATGATGCGGGCATTGGTGCTGTCGACATTGGTCTGCTCGCGTGTTTCCTGGGCGCGCTGCAGGTAGTTGGCATAGACGGTGCGCACGGCGTCCAGGTCGCGCTGCAATTCGCGCAGGCGCACCGAAGCCTGGTCGGTATCGAGCGACTTCGACTTGAGCGCCTCCACCTTGGCCTGCAGGGCCTGCTGGTTGGCCAGTGACCGCTCATAGTCGGTCTCCGCGGCGGTGACGATGCGGCCAAGCTCGCGCTGGATCAGCACGCGCAGGTCGCGCAGCTGCTGCTGGGCGGCGATCATCGAGGGGTGGCGCGGCCCGAGCCCGGTGCCGAGCTGGGCGATCTGGTCGACCCGCGCCGCTTCCTGCGCCCTGAGGCTCGAAATCGTCGAGGAGCGCGTGGCTTCCGAGGTCGCGTCCGGCGCGCTGCCCTGCCTGCGCAACTGATCGACCTGCGCCTTCAGCTGCTGGGTGCGCGCCTGCGCGGCGGTCAGCTCGGCATTGAGCCCGGTCAGCTCCTGGTCGCTCACCAGATTGCCCTGGGCCATCACCATGTTTTGCTGCGAGCGGTAGGCTTCGACCGCATTCTCGGCCTGCTCGACGCGCTTGCGCTGTTCGTCGAGCCGCGCGGTGATCGCCTCGGAGGCCTTGGCCGCCTTTTCCTTGCGCGCGTCGGCCTGGTCGGCAAGGTAGGCGTTGGCGATGGCGTTGGCGATGTCCGACGCCTTCTGCGCGCTCTTGGCGGTGATGATGATGTTGAGCACCAGAACCTTGTCGTCGCGCTTCACGGCGAGCACGCGACGCAGCGAATCCAGCGTTGTCGCCGTTCTGTCGCTGCCATTGCCGCCGAAGAGCGCGCCCATCCAGCGGCCGAGAACGCCCTGCCCGTTGAACTCCGGATCCTCGGTGAGGTTCTCCGCCTTGATCGCGCGCAGCAGCACGCCGTTCGACTGCGCGACGCTGACCTGGCTCTCGACCTGGGTGATGCCGCCGTCGGGCGAGATGCGGCTCGGATTGACGTCGTTGGTGACGACCTGGAGGTCCTCGGGATCGACGATGATCTGCGCCGTCGAGGAATAGAGCGCCGGCGTCAGCATGGTGTAGACAAGCGTCAATCCGGTGAGCAGCGCGGTGACAGCGAGGATCAGGAAGCGGCGCCGCAGCAGGATGCGGCCGAGATCGCCAAGCTCGACCGTGGCAGCCGCTGGCGCCGGTGCGGGCGCGTAATAGGCTGGCGCCGGCGCGACCGCCTCCGGAGCGTTCTGCTGGGGCACCATGAGCAGGGGTGGTTGCAAAGGTCGCTCCGACAACGCTCCATCGGCCGGCAAGACGAGAAATGCGGCGTTGGCCTAGCTATTCCCGGCAACGATTAAAACACTGTTAATTATGTTCATAAATTGGGGCTGCCCTGGCACGAAGTTTGCACCGACACGGTGGAAATTAGGTGCAGCTGAAATTGGAGACATCGTGCGCATGCGGCGGGAACTAGAACCGGCGGGCCTGCCTGCCGGCTCCGGAGGCGAGTCGCCCGGGGACGGGCCATGCGCCTGAACCTGCGCCTCGACGGCGATCGCGTGCGCGCTTTCCATGTCGCGCTGGCCGAAAGGCTGTCGCGGCTGCCCGGTATCGAGCTTTGCGTCGACGCGCGTCCGGCGGCGGGCGGTGTGCCGCAGGCGGCCGAAGCGCTGTTCCAGCTTGAGACGCTTATCCACCGCCTGCCCGCCAATGGGACGGCCAGGCGTGTGCCAATTTCGATGCTGGCCGGCCATGCGAGGGCGTCCCAGCCGGCCGATCTCACCATCGACCTCGTCGGCGACGTCGAGCCGCAAGGCGGACAGGTCTGGCGGCTCGCCTATGACGGCGTCTGCGGCGAGGAAGCGCTGCTGGCGCTCATCCTTGCCGGGGGCACGCCGCTCGCCCGCCTGGAGCAGAACGGCGCTGTTGTCGCCGAGGGGCGGCTCGGCACCGAATATCACGGCATTGCGCTGGCATCCTTCCAGGACATGCTGGCACGCACGGCCAGCTTGATCGTGGCGGCGGTCAATGGCGCCGCGCGCTCGCACCTGCCTGTGCTGCCCGAACCGCCATCCGGGGCGTCGTCCCCGTCCATGCCATCGGCCACGAAGCTCGGCGTGCGGGCCGCCAAGGCGACGGCGCGGCGCATCGTCCAGCAGATCTATCATCTGTGCTACAACGCCCCGCACTGGCGGGTTGGCTGGCGCGAGACCGGAGGCAGCGACCTCTACGAACTGCGCGCCCATCCGCAATCGGGCTGGCGGGACCTCGCCGACGACGGCAGCCGCTTCTACGCCGATCCGTTCCCTGTGCTTTACCGCGGCCAGGTGACGCTGTTCGTCGAGGACTACATCCACCGCACCGGCAAGGCGATCCTGTCGGCGGTGGCTTTCGGGCCGAACGGACCGGCAGGCACCCCGAAGCCGGTGCTGGAACTGCCCTACCACCTCTCCTACCCCTTCGTGTTCGAGCGCGACGGCGAGATGTGGATGGTGCCTGAAAGCGGCGCCAACCGCAGCGTCGATCTCTACCGCGCCACCGCCTTCCCGGGCGGCTGGGTCAAGGAAGCGACGCTGTTGTCGGACATCGTCGCCAGCGACGCAACGCTCACTGAGCATGGCGGGCGCTGGTGGATGTTCGCCACCGTGCGCGACGGCGGCGGCGCTTTCTCGGACCAGCTGCATCTGTGGTCGGCGCCGGATTTCCGCGGGCCGTGGACACCACATCCGAAGAACCCGCTGCTGATCGACATCGCGTCGGCGCGTTCGGCGGGGCGCATGGTGAACCGCGGCGGGCAGCTTCTGCGTCCGGTCCAGGATTGCCGCAGGAGCTATGGCGCCGCGCTCGGCATCGCGCGGGTCACGCGTCTCGACGAGGGCGGCTTCGAACAGGTCGTCGAGACGATCCTCAATCCCGGCGCCGGCTGGGCCGGCCGCAAGCTACACACACTCAACGAAGCGGGCGGGCTGGAATTTATAGATGGTTCGGCAATGGCGCCGCGCTGGAAGCAGCGGCGGGAGAGCATGCCCCCGGGCCTTGGAGACAAGCAATGAGCACCACCGAGAACCGCGAAACGCCCGCAGCCCCGCCCGGCAGGACCGAGGCGGAAGTGGCGATCGTCGGCGCCGGGCTGGCCGGAACCGTTCTGGCGATAACGCTCGCCAAGGCTGGCCGCAAGGTGGCGCTGATCGATCCGCACCGTGTCCACCATGACGAATTCAGGGCCGAGAAAACCCGCGACGAACAGATGGGGCTGTTCGAGAAGCTTGGCCTCGGCTCGGTCTTCAGGTCGCTCTCCACGCCGATGACCGACCTCCATGTCTTCCGCTTCGGCCAGTTGTTCGAGCGCAAGCAGACCTTCGAATACGCCTTCTCCTACGCGCCGCTGGTCAACGGCATGCGCGCGGCGCTGCCTCCGGAAGTGCCGCTGACGGTGGGCAAGGTCGCCGAGGTGTCGACCGGGCCGGACCGGCAGCGCCTCGTGCTCACCGACGGCTCGGTCATCGATGCGCGGCTTCTGGTGGTGGCCC
>NZ_RZSB01001469.1:0-407 GCF_004023285.1 Mesorhizobium sp. M2A.F.Ca.ET.067.02.1.1 | reverse complement strand
CCCTGCTCCTTCGAGATCACCATCACGAACGATAGGCCGAGCGCCTTCTCCGGTCCGGTCCGGATCGGCGATGCGATCGGCGTGGAAGGACTGGGCAGGCTGGAAGGCGTCGAGATCACGTCGATCGAGCCGCCCTTCGGCTGCTCGCCCGAACCGACGACGCTGCCTTTGTCCTGCATTGCCAACCTGACGCTCGGCGCCGGGGAAAGCCACGTGCACAATGTCACCGTGGTCATCCCCGATGACGGCCGCCTGGCCAATCTGCAGGGCACGGTCAACGGTCAGAACTGCGTTGGCGTCCTGTCCCCGGATACGCGGGTGCAGGGCGGCGGCGACGTGCTTTCCGGCGATCAGGCCAACATCCAGGGCAATCGCGGCAGGGCCTATGCGTGCCATCCCTTCACCAT
>NZ_RZSB01001468.1:0-407 GCF_004023285.1 Mesorhizobium sp. M2A.F.Ca.ET.067.02.1.1 | reverse complement strand
TAACAAGCCCGACGTTGGGCGTGGTCGGGCGCATGCCGTATGGTTAACGCCTGGTTACCGGCTTGGGGCTGCAACCCCCCCAAACGAAAGCCGTATGTCTCTGATATGAAAGCGATACGGCCGACGCCGAAACCAGCCTGCAACAAAGCGCAGCCCGTGCGGCATGATCCCGATACAAGCCGGCAGCACAGTTGACGCAACGGGAACAGACGACAGCAAAACGAAAATGGGCAGGAAAACGAACCTACGCTCCTGGCTTCTCCGGATAAGCGTCGCTGCAATCGTCCTCGGCGGTGTCGGCTCTGTTGCCGGCAACCCGGCGACGACACTTGCAGCCATGAATTCCGGCGAGATTTCGACGCTGCATGCCGCGCTGTTCATCGCCACGGTCTGGATCGTGTCCAGCC
>NZ_RZSB01001467.1:0-407 GCF_004023285.1 Mesorhizobium sp. M2A.F.Ca.ET.067.02.1.1 | reverse complement strand
GCTCAAAGGCATGCGCAAGCGCGGCGAGGCGGTGGCGCAGGTCGAGGCGACGCTGCATATGCGCGTGGCGCCGGACCGCTGGCAGACTTTCATGCGGCCGGGCAAGCGCATCGCCGCCGGCGACCGCATCCATTTCGGTCATGACGGCAGTTCCTGCTTCCTCGGCCAGCTTGACGCGACGGTGCTCGAAAAGGGCGAGGCTGGCGAGGCGCTGCTCGGTTTCGACCTTTCCGGGCCGTTCCTCGACGAGGCGCTGCACGCCTTCGGCCACATTCCGCTGCCGCCCTATATCGCCTCGAAGCGCGACGATGACGAGCGTGACCGCGCCGACTACCAGACCATCTATGCCAGGGAAGAGGGCGCGGTCGCTGCCCCCACCGCCGGGCTGCATTTCACGCCGGAATTGT
>NZ_RZSB01001466.1:0-408 GCF_004023285.1 Mesorhizobium sp. M2A.F.Ca.ET.067.02.1.1 | reverse complement strand
AAATGAGGCAGTGGTCAACTGGAGATAGGCAGTGGACAGAGCGGAAAAGCGCGAACTCGTCACGGGCCTGAATGATGCGTTCTCGAACGCGGGTTCAGTCGTCGTGGCCCACTACGCCGGTATCACCGTGGCGCAAATGAACGACCTTCGGTCGAAGATGCGCGCTGCCGGCGGCACCGTCAAAGTCGCGAAGAACCGTCTCGCCAAGATCGCTCTTCAGGGCACGGACTCCGCATCGATCATCGATCTGTTCAAGGGACAGACGCTGGTCGCTTATTCGGAGGATCCGATTGCGGCGCCGAAGGTCGCGTCCGAATTCGCCAAGGGGAATGACAAGCTGATCATTCTCGGCGGCGCGATGGGCTCGACCTCGCTCAACGCCGATGGTGTCAAGGCACTCGCCACGAT
>NZ_RZSB01001465.1:0-409 GCF_004023285.1 Mesorhizobium sp. M2A.F.Ca.ET.067.02.1.1 | reverse complement strand
ATCCAGAAACGGATAACCACCTGGCTTTCCGTCCAGCCCTTTTTCTCGAAATGGTGATGGATCGGCGCCATCAGGAAGACGCGGCGGCCGGTGCGTTTAAACCAGAAGACCTGGATGATGACCGACAGCGTTTCCATGACGAACAGACCACCAACGATGACCATGACGATCTCATGCTTGGTGGCGACGGCGATGGAGCCAATCAGACCGCCGAGCGCCAGCGAACCCGTATCGCCCATGAAGATGGCGGCGGGCGGCGCATTGAACCACAGAAAACCGAGGCCCGCGCCGATGACGGCACCGACGATGACGGCGAGTTCACCCGTACCGGGCACGAAATTGATCTGCAGGTAATTGGCAAAAACCGCATTACCGGCGAGATAGGCGATCACGCCGAAGGTGGCGGCAG
>NZ_RZSB01001464.1:0-411 GCF_004023285.1 Mesorhizobium sp. M2A.F.Ca.ET.067.02.1.1 | reverse complement strand
GAGAAGGACGCCGAGGGCTTCGTCGGCGAGGGCCTGCTCGAAGAGGTGAAGGCGGACGACGCCGACGCCAATTCGGACAATATCTCGGTCGGTCTGCCGGGCCAGTTCGAGCCCCCGGCCCGCACCGCGGATGCGGCTGTGGCCGACAAGCAGGCCGCCGAAGGCAACGAGGGCAAGGCCGACGAGGGCAAGGCTCCGGCCAAGCCGAAGGCCAAGGCGGGGAAGTAACGACCATGCCTGCTTTCGACCGCCTTAACCGGATCGCCGGCAAGGCGGTCGATCGCCTGCACGGCGAGCGAATTCTGATCTCCCCCCGCGCCGAAGGAAGCCAATACGGCGGCCGGGTGCCCGACACGACGCGGGTGGCGCACGAGACGCGCGGCGTCTTCGCTGATGAGCCGGGGGTGAACG
>NZ_RZSB01001463.1:0-412 GCF_004023285.1 Mesorhizobium sp. M2A.F.Ca.ET.067.02.1.1 | reverse complement strand
CTGCAGGTGAAGGGTTTTGCCATGCGGCTCTATCATCTCGGCCTGCCGGTTTCGGTGGTCGGCGACATGACCACGCCGCCGCTCGGGCGGGGCGACGTCTTCCTGGCGAGCTCGGGGCCGGGCGAGACCACCACGGTGCTGACCTTGATGCGGGTTGCCCGCGATGCCGGCGCGAAGGTGCTGCTCCTGACGGCCGAACCGGCAGGCAGCGCGGCGAAACTCGCCGACTTCACGCTGGTCATTCCGGCGCAGACCATGGCCAGCGACCAGGGCGCGGCAAGAAGCTCGGTGCTGCCAATGGGCTCGCTGTTCGAAGGCGCGCTGTTCCTGTTGTTCGAGATCATGGTGCTGAGGCTTCAGGCGCTGACCAATGCGAGGCCGGAAGCCATGCGCGCCAGGCACACCAATATGG
>NZ_RZSB01001462.1:0-413 GCF_004023285.1 Mesorhizobium sp. M2A.F.Ca.ET.067.02.1.1 | reverse complement strand
TTCGAGGTCAGAAGTCGGGTTGCCTTTTGCCGGCCGGGCCATCCAAAAACGGATCTCCCGAACGACGCTCGAGGATCCTGCCCCCTTTCGCCACGCCGACGGCAAGCCGGCGATGCGCTGACAAAAGGCAAACACGGTTCGAACCTTTCATTGGAGCTTTCCGCTCCTTTGTCGGGTCTTCACCCGTCTCATGCAGGCCCACATGAATTAAGGCTGTTGGGCCGCCTGCAATCTCGGACAGGATATCCGGAAACCTTTCGGCTCCCGGGTTACCGGGCCGCCGACGGATCGGCGGTCCGGAATTCTTCATGGGTCGACTCAGGGCCGACCCGACGACACTTACGACGCGGCGAGCGTCGCGATGTCGAGCTTCAGGCCCGGGCCCATCGTCGAGGTGACCGACACCTTCTTAA
>NZ_RZSB01001461.1:0-413 GCF_004023285.1 Mesorhizobium sp. M2A.F.Ca.ET.067.02.1.1 | reverse complement strand
TTCATACATTTTGCACAACGGCATGACGACCTATCCCGTGCCCTGGTCGCCGGCATTTCAGGTGACGCAATTAAGTAGGCACGAGGTCGAAGGTCGAGAGTCGCGAGAGATCGTCATCGGAACCCATTGCGGTACGCATGTCGATGCGCCGCGACATTTCATTCCGGGCGGAACGACGATCGATCAACTGCCGCTCGAATCGTTCGTCGGTCCGGCAACAGTGGTGGATTTTACGGATGCCAAGCCTTTGCAGGAGATGGGGGTTTCTAACTTCGAAGCACGTCTCAGCGACCAGCATATCGATCGACTGGTCATGAGGTTCGACTGGTCCGATCGCTGGGGAACGTTGAAATATTATTCCGAGCAGCCGTACATCTCGGAAGATGCCGCTCGTTGGCTGGTAAAGCGCGGCG
>NZ_RZSB01001460.1:0-414 GCF_004023285.1 Mesorhizobium sp. M2A.F.Ca.ET.067.02.1.1 | reverse complement strand
CCCATTTCGTCGCATCGGCGGCGTCGCGAATCTCGCCGCCCGAGCGATGGAAGCGCCGCAGGCTGAAGTAGCGCCAGACGCCGACGCCGAGCAACGCGCCGGCGAGCGCCAGGAAAACCGGCTGGCCGTTGCGCCAGTAGACCATGAGGCTGACGACGGCGTGGCAGCTCGCGCCGATGACCAGCATGTGCGCGTTGTCGAACAACGAGCGCACAAACTGGATATAAACATCCACAGGGATGTTATCGGTTTTTGTTCTGCCCATTACTGGCGCCCATTGAGCCCCAGCCTTGCCATAGTCCCATTAAAAAATCTTTAGCCTGGGCTGAAACGCCTGGTTTCCGGGCGCTTTTGGGGTCACTCGGCGGCCTGCAGTTCCGACCTTGCCGGCGCTTTCGCCAGGCGCTCCAGCAG
>NZ_RZSB01000145.1:0-9991 GCF_004023285.1 Mesorhizobium sp. M2A.F.Ca.ET.067.02.1.1 | reverse complement strand
CTTCACCACCAGCTACCACACGCGCTTTCCCGAATATCTCAGCGCCCGCCTGCCGGTGCCGGAAAGCTGGGCTTACAACTGGCTGCGCGACTTCCACAATTCCGGACAGGGCACGCTTGTCGCCACGCAATCGCTGGCCGACGATCTCGCGGCGCGCGGCTTCAACAAGCTGAGGCCCTGGACGCGCGGCGTCGACACCGACCATTTCCGGCCCGACAAGCGCAAGGAAACCGGATTTCCGCGCCCGGTCTTCCTGTGCGTCGGCCGCGTCGCGATCGAAAAGAACCTGACCGCCTTCCTCGATCTCGACCTGCCCGGCAGCAAGGTGATCGTCGGCGAAGGGCCGGAACTGGCAAAACTCAAGGCGCGCTATCCCGACGCGCATTTCCTCGGCCATCGCCCGAACGACGAGCTGGCCGAGATCTACGCCTCGGCCGATGTGCTCGTGTTTCCGAGCCGCACCGACACTTTCGGCAACGTCATCATCGAGGCGCTGGCCAGCGGAACGCCGGTGGCCGCCTATCCGGTGACCGGACCGATCGACATTGTCGGCGATGGCGTCGGCGGAGCCGTGTCGAACGACCTGGGCGAGGCGGCGATGAAGGCGCTTGACGTCGATCGCGCCGAAGCACGCCAGCGCGCCATGCGCTACAGCTGGAAGGCCTGCGCCGAGATGTTCCTGGACGTAGTCGAGGAAGCACTGGGCATGTCAAGCAAGCGCGCCGATCAGGACAGGGTGGCTCCGGGTCGCCCTAGGCTCGTCCTAGAATAGGCGCCCGCCGTCCGGCACCTTGCGCTCGATGGCGCCGAGCACCACCGCGCCCTCTTCATCGGGAAAGCCGAGCGTGAGGACCTCCGACATGAACGGACCGATCTGGCGCGGCGGGAAATTGACCACCGCGAAGACCTGCCGGCCTATAAGCGTCTCCGGCGCGTAGTATTTGGTGATCTGCGCCGACGACTTCTTCACCCCGATCGCCGGGCCGAAATCGATCTTCAGCTTGATTGCCGGCTTGCGCGCTTCCGGAAACGGCTCGGCCTCGACGATCGTGCCGGCACGGATATCGACACGGTCGAAATCGGCAAAGCTGATCTCGGGCTTGCGCTCGCTGCTGGAACTCATCGGCGATATCGGCTTGGTTCAGGCGTTTCCATGGGTCTCGAAGAGCACGCTGGAGAGCGCGTCCTTGGCCGATGTACCCGACCAGACGACGAACTGGAAGGCCTGGAAATAGCATTCGCAAGCTTCGAGCGCCGACGATAGAAGCACCTCGACCTGCTGGCTCGACGGCTCGACCCCGCCGGCAAGCAGCAGCGACTGCCTGAACATGATCGCACCTTCCTGCTCCCAGAGGTCGAAATGCCCGAACAGCATCTGCTCGTTGATCAGCGACAACAGCCGCATCACTTCCAGCGCGCGCGTCTCCGGCACCTTGATGTCGAAAGCGCAGGCCAGGTGCAGCGCCTCGAAATCCTCCATCCAGGAAAAGGAGACATGATAGTCGGTCCAACTGCCGGCCACCGAAATCGAAATCTCGTCGTCGCCGGCGCGCTCGAAGGACCAGTCATTGTTGTGGGCCACCTGCTCGATGACGTCCACCGGGTGGATTTCGCGGGAGAATTCGAGTTCGAGGAGTTCCATGAATGCTTCCTGTGTTCAGGGGAGCGCCACACGCTCCGCGGGGCACACACGACGAACAATCTTGTCTAGAACTCGGACGGTCAGGACTTTCCAACGCAAAGACCCAACCGGACCCCACCGCCCGGCGCATGACCCTGCTTCGAATCATGCAACAAATTCAGTCTATTGATCGGGAGTCGCGTGAACAGCCCAATTTTTCGCACCGGGTCATCCGCATGTGGAAAGGTGGCTGTCACAAAGATTCATGCAATGCCGGTAAGCGATTCACGGCAAAGCGATTTTTCGGATCGCGCTATGTGGAAAAGTTTAACGATTATTTTTTTGCGCGGGGCATCGCGGCACCCGCAGGTGCGGCCTGTCCGGTCAGATCGGCGAGCCTGGCCTCGAGCGCCTCGAGGCGCGTCGCCAGTTGGATGTTGTCTTCCCGCGCCTTGACCGCCATCTCGCGCACCGCCTCGAATTCTTCGCGCTGCACCACATCCATGGAATTCAGCATGCGCTCGGCCTGCGCCCGGAACGCCGTCTCCACTTCGCGCCGAACGCCCTGCGCGGCACCCGCGGCGTCGGTCATGATCTTTGCGAATTCGTCGAGAATGCGGTTCGGTCCGGTCGCCATGGCAGATCCTCGCTTTGTCGTTTTGACGTAGTGGCGCGCGGCGTGGAATGCAAGCGCATTGCGGCGTGCTCACCTGGTTACGATTTGATCTCACCGTGTCCGTCGTTGTCGTTATTATCTGATAGGATGTGTCGAACGGGAGCGTGAGATGCCCAACACTGGGGGTTCGGAAAAGCGCATTGCCGCACTAGACGCAGCGCTCGCCAAGGGCATCAGCGACGTCGAAGCAAAGCGGACAATGCCTGCCGAAGAGGTGTTTGACCGCTTGGAAGCCAAATACAGGGAATTGGCCCAAGGCCAAAAGCCAAAGCCGCCACGTAACGGCGATTAGCTGCGTCCCAAAGTCAGATTTGCCGCGCTGCCGTTGCCTTGACCCCGCCAAAACCCTGCCGCATGGTCCGCGCCCGAACATGACCGCGCCCTGGAGACCCTGTTGAGCGAATATTTCCTGCTGCCGCTGGCCTCCCTGCCCTTCCCCGACATCGACCCGGTCATCGTCAAAATCGGGCCGCTGGCTGTGCACTGGTATGGCGTCGGCTACATCGTCGGCATCCTCTTTGCCTGGTGGTATGCCAAACGGCTGGTCACCAACGCCCACCTCTGGCCGGACGGCCACCTGCCGATGAAGCCCGAGGACCTTGACGATTTCATCGTCTGGGCGGCGATCGGCGTCGTGCTCGGCGGGCGCACCGGCTATGTACTGTTCTACGACCTGCCGCGCTATATCGCGCATCCGCTCGACATCTTCGCCGTCTGGCAGGGCGGCATGTCCTTCCATGGCGGCCTGCTCGGCGTCATCCTCGCCATGACGCTGTTTTCGCTCAAGCGCCGCATTCCGACCTGGACATTGTTCGATGTGGTGTCGGCAGGCGTGCCTGTCGGGCTCGGTCTTGTGCGTGTCGCCAACTTCATCAATTCGGAGCTTTGGGGCCGGCCGTCAAACGTGCCCTGGGCGATCGAATTCCCCAATGGCGGCCCGTTCACCCGCCACCCAAGCCAGCTCTACGAGGCCTTGCTCGAGGGCCTGGTGCTGTTCCTGGTGCTGCGCTTCCTTACCCATTCGCGCCTGAAACTGAAGACGCCGCGCTTCGTTGGCGGCGCCTTCATCTGCGGCTACGGCCTGTCGCGCATCTTCGTCGAGTTCTTCCGCGAGCCCGACCAGCAGCTCGGCTATCTGCTCGGCACCAGCTGGCTGACCATGGGCATGATCCTGTCCACGCCGATGGTTCTCGCCGGCATCTGGGCCATGGTCACGGCAAAGCCGACGCCACAGCCGCGGGCGGCATGACCCGGCTGAAGGAACGCATCAAAGGCCTGATCGGCGCGGCGGGGCCGATCCCGGTCAGCGAATATATGGCGCTCTGCCTGTTCGATCCCGAGGAGGGATATTACACGACGCGCGAGCCCTTCGGCGCCGTCGGCGACTTCATCACTGCGCCTGAGATCAGCCAGATGTTCGGCGAGCTCGTCGCCGTCTGGCTCTACCAGGCCTGGCAGGGCGCCGGCCGGCCCCTGCCCGCGACCTTTGCCGAGATCGGCCCCGGCCGCGGCACGCTGATGAAGGACATGCTGCGCACTTGGTCGCGTCTCGACCCGGCGCTGGTGGCCAGAGCCTCCTTTGCCATGGTCGAGACCAGCCCGCGCCTGGCTGAGATACAGAGGCAGACTCTTGCCGGTCAAAACGCGGCGCTTGCCTGGTACCAGACCATCGACACGCTGCCGCCGCAGCCGCTCTTCATCGTCGGCAACGAATTGTTCGACGCGGTGCCGATCCGGCAGTTCGTCTATGTCGGCACGGGCTGGCGCGAGCGCGTGGTCGGCCTCGATGGCGCCGATGAGCTGCACTTCTTCGCCGGCGCGGGATCCGTCGACCCGGCGCTGCTGCCCCCTGGCGCCGCCAATGCGCCGCAAGGCGCCATCGTCGAAGTGGCGCCTGCCCGTTCGGCGCTGATGGCGCAGATCGCCGAACGCATAGCCAGCCAGGGCGGCGCCGGCCTCTTCATCGACTACGGCCATCTGCAGCAGGGGATCGGCGACACTTTCCAGGCGCTGCGCCGTCACAAGCGCGAGGACGTTCTGGCCGATCCAGGCGAAGCCGACCTCACCGCCCATGTCGATTTCGCCGCACTTGCCGACATCGCGCGGGCGCACGGTCACGATGTTCAATTGTCGACCCAGGGCGAATTCCTGCTCGGCATGGGCCTGCTCGAACGTGCCGGAACGCTCGGCGCCGATGCCGATGCCGAAACACGTCAGGTCATATCGGACGCGGTCGAACGCCTGGCCGGCCCCGACGCCATGGGCGAGTTGTTCAAGGTGATGAAGGTCCTGCCGAAGGCGAAAGGCGGCTGAGATCGGCGCGCGGCCTCGGTGGCTGGCCCGCTCGTCTCCGAACTTCGCCTTGACGAACCCGCCTTGCACGGACGACAAACCCAACCATGCTGAATCAGACCAGACCCGATCCAGTACGCTCGCCGCTGCTTGAAAAGGCGCAAGGCATGCGCCACGGCTACTTCACCCGCATCGGCGGCGTCTCCGACGGCATCTATCGGGGCCTCAACATCGGCACGGGCTCCAGCGACGACCAGACATTGGTCGCCGAGAACCGGCGGCGCGTCGCCGATTGGATGGGTGTGCCCGCGGACCATCTGCTGACCGCGCACCAGATCCACTCGCCGGATGTCGTTGTCGCCAGGGAACCCTTCGCCGGCCCTCGCCCGAAAGCCGACGCCATCGTCACCGATCGTCCGGGCATCGCCATCGGCGCATCGACCGCCGATTGCGGGCCGGTGTTGTTTGCCGATGACGAGGCGCGCGTCATCGGCGCCGCCCATGCCGGCTGGAAGGGCGCCTTCACCGGCGTGCTCGAGAACACCGTCGCGGCGATGGAAGGCCTCGGCGCCCGCCGCGACCGCATCGTCGCCGTGCTTGGCCCCTCGATCGGGCCCGACAATTACGAGGTCGGGCCGGAATTTGTCGCCCGCTTCGTCGAGGCCGACGCCGGCAATGAACGCTATTTCAGCCCATCCAGGACTGTCGGCCACTCGATGTTCGACCTCAACCAATATACGGTCGACCGGCTGCGCAAGGCCGGCGTGACCGCCGAGGGGCTTGGCCGCTGCACCTACGCGGAAGAAGACCTTTTCTATTCCTACCGGCGCACCACACACCGCAAGGAAGCGGATTACGGGCGCCAGGTTTCGGCAATCGTTCTGGAGAAAGAGTAATGGCGCTGCATTTCGAACGTTCGGAATTCGACGCGCGGCGTGACCGGCTGCTGATCGAGATGGCCGAAAAGAAGCTCGACGCCGTGCTCCTGTTCGCGCAGGAGAGCATGTACTGGCTGACCGGCTACGACACGTTCGGCTTCTGCTTCTTCCAGTGCCTGGTGGTGAAGGCCGACGGCTCGATGGTGCTGCTCACCCGCTCGGCTGATCTGAGGCAAGCGCGCCATACCTCGACCATCGAGAACATCGTGCTTTGGACCGATCGTCAGGGCGCCAACCCGGCAATCGACCTGCGCAACCTGCTCAACGACCTCGATCTGCTCGGCGCCCGCATCGGCGTCGAATACGACACCCATGGCCTGACCGCCTATAACGGCCGCCGCCTAGACGAGCAGTTGCAGACCTTCGGCCAGATCGCCGATGCCTCCGGCATCGTCGGCCGGCTGCGCCTGTTCAAGAGCCCGGCCGAGATCGCCAAGGCGGAAAAGGCCGCCAATCTTTCCGACGACGCGCTCGATGCCGCCCTGCCGCTGATCAAGCAGGGTGGTGACGAAGGGCTGATCCTCGCCGCCATGCAGGGCGCTGTCTTTGCCGGCGGCGGCGACTATCCGGCCAACGAATACATCATCGGCTCAGGCGCCGATGCCCTGCTCTGCCGCTACAAGGCCGGCCGCCGCAAGCTTACCAAGAACGACCAGCTGACGCTTGAATGGGCCGGCGTGTTCCACCACTATCATGCCCCAATGATGCGCACCATTTTGACGGGCAAGGTGTCGAAGCGCCATCAGGAATTGTTCGACGCTTCCCGAGCCGCGCTGCTCGCGGTCGAAAAGGCGATGACGCCGGGCAACACCTTCGGCGATGTCTTCGACGCGCATGCCCGCACGCTCGAAGCGCACAATCTGACCAAGCACCGGCTGAACGCCTGCGGCTACTCGGTCGGCGCCCGCTTCACGCCATCCTGGATGGACATGCCGATGTTCTACCAAGGCAATCCGGAGCCGATCGCGCCCAATATGACGCTATTCGCGCATATGATCATCATGGACTCCGAGACCGAGACGGCCATGACGCTCGGCCGCACCTACCTCACCACGGAATCGGCGCCGAAGCCGCTGTCGCGCCATGATCTCGACTTGATCGTGCAGTGAATCCATAATGGTTGGTTCACGCGGGGGCGTTCGCCACTAGGGAGTTTTCAAGCAAATGAGACGATCGCGGATGACGACCGTGTCATTGCTTGCAGCGCTGGCGCTCGGCGCCTGCACCAACGCCAAGGACGTGCTCGAACCTTCGGCCATCACTCCGCCGGCGAGCTCGGCCCAGTCCTCGGCCGCCCCGCAGGGCACATCGACGACGGCCACAACCCCGACCACGACCGCGCCTGCCCCTTCTCCCGCGCCTTCCATCACAGCGTCACCCAGGACATCGGCCCAGACCGCTGCCCTGGCCAAGACACGGTTGCAGGTGGCGCCGATCGTCGGCGCATCGGTGGACGTGGCGGCACCGTTGACGGCGGAACTGCAGACCCGCGCCAAGCAACGCGGCTTGACGCTTGTCGGCAGCACCGACCAGACGGCGACGCATGTGCTGAAAGGCTATTTCTCGACGATGTCCGAGGGCAAGGACACCACCGTCATCTATGTCTGGGACATTTACGACCCCTCGGGGAACCGCCTGCATCGCATCAACGGCCAGCAGAAAGCGCCCACGGTCGGCAGCGGCGAGGGCTGGCCCGCGGTGGCACCCGCGACCATGCAGGCCATCGCCGACCAGACGATCGACCAGTTCGCCGCGTGGCTCGGCAGCGGCGGCGCCGGTTGACCGTACGGTAGCCGGCCGAACTGTTGCCGGCCAAACTGTTGCCGGCTTGCGATGTTTTGCTTGTTTGTTGCAGTCGCCGAAGGGATTCCCGATAACGAGGCTTGCAATACCGGCGCGGGCCGCTAAAAGCCCGCTTAAAAGGCTCGTTGAGAGTCTCTCGGGTCTCTCCATCCTTCACCAGGAACGGTGCATGAAGCTTTTCGCGGGCAATTCCAACCGGGTGCTGGCCGAAGCGGTCGCTCGCTATCTCAACGTCCCGCTAGGGAAGGCCAGCGTCAGGCGCTTCGCCGACCAGGAAATCTTCGTCGAGATCCAGGAAAACGTGCGCGGCGAGGATGTCTTCATCCTGCAGTCCACCTCTTATCCGACCAACGACCATCTGATGGAACTGCTCATCATGATGGACGCTTTCATGCGCTCCTCGGCGCGACGCATCACGGCGGTCATCCCCTATTTCGGCTATGCAAGGCAGGACCGCCGCGCCTCCGGCCGCACGCCGATCTCGGCCAAGCTGGTCGCCAACATGATCACCCGCGCCGGCGCCGACCGCGTGCTGACGCTCGACCTGCATGCCGGCCAGATCCAGGGCTTCTTCGACATTCCGACCGACAATCTGTTCTCGGTGCCGGTGATGGCCCGCGACGTGAAGGCCAAGTACAAGCAGCTCGGCAATGTCGTGGTCGTGTCGCCCGACATCGGCGGCGTGGTGCGGGCGCGCGCGCTGGCCAAGCGTTTCGACGCGCAGCTGGCCATCGTCGACAAGCGCCGCGAGCGCCCCGGTGAATCGGAAGTCATGAACATCATCGGCGCGGTCGCCGGCAAGGATTGCCTGCTGATCGACGATATCGTCGATTCCGGCGGCACGCTTTGCAACGCGGCCGACGCGCTGCTCGCCAACGGCGCGACGTCCGTCACCGCCTACATCACCCATGGCGTGCTGTCGGGCGGCGCCGTCGCCCGTATCGCCGGCTCGAAGCTGCAGGAGCTGGTGATCACCGATTCCATCCAGCCGACGCAGGGCGTGCTCGACGCACCGAACATCCGCGTCATCTCGATCGCTGACCTGATGGGCGAGGCGATCTCACGCACGGCGACGGAAGAGTCGGTCTCGAGCCTGTTCGACTAGAGCGTTTCACCGTTTCACGGAAACGGCGAACCGCTCTATCTCTTTGTTTTTGCGCAATTCCGGACGGAAAACCGCTCACACTTTTCCTGGAATCGCTCTAGTCGATTTCGATGGGCGCGTAACGCAGCAGCGTCACGCCTTGTGCAAGGCGCTCCGTGCCGAGCGGCTTCAACGCCAGCGACAGGCCGGACTGGAAATACGGCTTGCCGCCGCCGAGCACGATTGGATGCATATAGAGCCGGTATTCGTCGATCAGGCCCGCGCGTGCAAGGTGCCCAGCAAGCTCGGCGCCGGAAACGGAAATCTCGCCGTCCGTGTCCGCCTTGAGCGACCTTGCCACCGCCTCGGCATGCTCCTTCACCAGACGGGCATTTGGCCCGACTTCCTGAAGCGTGGTCGAAAACACGATCTTCGGCGTTTCACGCCAGGCGTGGGCAAAATCCCGCTCCACCTCCTCGGCGGCGATCTCACGCTCCGGGCTGTCCCAGAAGCGCATTGTCTCATACATCCGGCGTCCGCAGAGCGCGATCGACGTCCGCCGCATCTCGTCGTTGAAATGCTGATGAAGTTCCTCTTCGGGGACCGGCAGTTCGATGTCTCCGCTCGGGCCGGCGATATAGCCATCGAGCGATGTCAGCATGGCATAGACGATCGTCGCCATAGCGTTCCTCCGATTTCGCGCCCCCGCAAAGAACCATATCTGATTGCAACTTGCAACCGGAAGTCCGGATGGAACCCGGAGATGCGATGCCTCGACCCGATGCCGCGGCTCGGTTTCACGCAGCAAGCGGGCCGCCTGTGCGGCGCGGGTTTTCACCGGCATCGCGCGCGCCGCGCATATAGCCGCGCGGCGAAGCGCCGAGCATGCGCTTGAACATGGTGGTGAAGGCCGGCACGCTGTCATAGCCGAGATCGAGCGCCACCCTGGTGATCGGCTCGCCATCGGCGAGCCTTGGCAGCGCGGCGAACAGGCAGGCCTGCTGGCGCCAGGTCGAAAGCGACAGCCCGGTCTGGCGCTGGAAAGCGCGGGTGAAAGTGCGCCGGCTCATGCCTGCGGCATCCGCCCACTCGTCGATCGTGGCGTGCGGCGAAGGAGCCGCCACGAAGCGCCTGCAAAGCGCCGCGAGCTTCGGATCGGACGGGAAAGGCAACCCAAGCGGGCGTTCCGGCAGGTTCGGGATTTCGTGCAGCAGCAGTCCCATGACCAGCGCTGCCCGCCCTTCGAGCTCGCCGCCTTGCGGCAGTTTCTCCGATTCAACGATCAGGCTGTGCATCAACTCGGTGATGCCGACGACGCGCAATCCCTCCGGCAGACCGGCAATGGCATCAGGCATCACATAGACCGAGCGCATCGAGACGTCGCCCAGCATCTCGACCGAATGCTCGGTGCCGGCCGGTATCCACATCGCATGGTCGGGCGGCACCATCCAGCGCCCGTGCTTCGTCGTCACCAACACCACCCCCACCAGAGCATGCAAAAGCTGGCTGCGGCTGTGGCGGTGTTGCGGCACGTGATAGCCGTCCGGGTATTCGGGCGGCAGCGCCACCGCCGGCCC
>NZ_RZSB01001459.1:0-415 GCF_004023285.1 Mesorhizobium sp. M2A.F.Ca.ET.067.02.1.1 | reverse complement strand
CCCTACCTCTTCATGTTCTATTCCTCAGGCGCCGTCGAGGACCACTGGGACAAGACCTATCTCGGCACGAATCGCGCAATTGCGGGCCTCGGCATGAGCTTTGGTGGCACCATCTCGGTCAGTGTGCTGATCGTGGCCGCGCTGGTCTTAGGCGAGCACGGAGTTAACCAGGTCGATGATTATCATCAACTGCCACTGCTCCTGATCCCGATATTCGGGTTCTGGGGCTTTGTCCTTTTTGTCGCTTCGCTTGCCATAGCCTGTTTCGGCGCGGCGCTCGAAATCGCCCTGCAGCAGGCCTACCTCGTCGCGCAAGGCTTCGGCTGGACGTGGGGAGAAGACAGGAAACCACGCGAAGATCCCGGCTTCTGCAGCGTCTATACGATCTCGCTGCTTCTTGCCGCCATACCAATAG
>NZ_RZSB01001458.1:0-415 GCF_004023285.1 Mesorhizobium sp. M2A.F.Ca.ET.067.02.1.1 | reverse complement strand
GCATTGAGCGGCGCGGCCTGGCCCGAGACGGACGTCGCGGCCAGCATCGAGGCGGCGACGGCGGAAAGAACGAGACGTTTCATCACGGGTACTCCTTGGTTGTCGATGCACAAGCAATAGGGTGCCGGGGATGAACCGAAACTGAATGGTAGAATTACAATTATGTAATGATTTCTTGCATTTAGGATGCCAAATTCAACATCGTCGTCAGATGGGGCGTTTGATAGGCGCGGGAGCGCCGGGCGGCATGCCGCCACCGGGCCGGCGGGCCATGCAACCAAATCGCCGTCCATCCATTTCCGACACGCCCTGTCGTGCGCCAACCGTCGCCCGACGGTCAAAATCTATTATCCGGCTAAAGTAAATCGGCGTATTCTCGGTTCTGAAATGTCTATGATTCGCACCCTCTATTGCC
>NZ_RZSB01001457.1:0-416 GCF_004023285.1 Mesorhizobium sp. M2A.F.Ca.ET.067.02.1.1 | reverse complement strand
CCGAAGGGACTCTGCTGTAAGTTGCCGCAGGCTGCTGCTGTCGTCGATCAAAAGCAGGGACGGAAGCGCCTTTTCAGCCTCGCCCATCACCGGCTCCGCGTCGAACTCGGCCGCATTATCTGCCGGCAACTCTGCCGAACGAGGCAACCAAAGCTCCATTGATGTCCCGCGGCCGACGGCGCTGATAATGCGGAGTGCACCACCGGATTGCTTCATGAAGCCGTCGACGGTGCTGAGGCCCAAGCCGGTCCCCTTGCCGAGCGGTTTTGTGGTGAAAAAGGGTTCGACGACCCTTGCCAGAACATCCGGGGGGATGCCTGCGCCGGTGTCCTTGACGGTGAGGACGACGTAGTCTCCCGTTGTCAAATCTTCCGATGCTGCTGTGATCGTCCGGTTCTGTGCGTGCACTGTAATTG
>NZ_RZSB01001456.1:0-416 GCF_004023285.1 Mesorhizobium sp. M2A.F.Ca.ET.067.02.1.1 | reverse complement strand
TCCGGCATCTTGTCCAGCGCCACCTCCTCGCCATCGTCATGGGCAAGCGTGCCCAGCATCCAGCGGATGGTGTTCCTCAGCTTGCGGTAGGCGTCGATGTTGGTCTGCAGCACGTTCTTGCCGAGCCGCTGGTCTTCCCAGTAATCGGTCGTCACCACCCAGAGCCGCAGAATGTCGGCACCCGACTGCTTGATGACGTCCTGCGGCACCACGGTGTTGCCGAGCGACTTCGACATTTTCCGTCCCTCTTCGTCCATGGTGAAGCCATGGGTGACGACGGGTCGTAGGGCGCCCTGCCCCGGGTGGCGCAGCTTTCGAGCAGCGAGGAGTGGAACCAGCCGCGATGCTGGTCGGAGCCTTCGAGATAGACGTCGGCCGGCCATTTCAGGTCCGGACGGTCCTCCAGCGTGAAGACA
>NZ_RZSB01001455.1:0-417 GCF_004023285.1 Mesorhizobium sp. M2A.F.Ca.ET.067.02.1.1 | reverse complement strand
TCAACGACCTGCGCGCCGTGGAAGTGCGGCTGGAGCAGCTCGGCCAGTTCGAGCAGCGCATCAGCGCCCGCCTCGACACCGTCAACAACGGGTTCCAGAGCCGATTCGAAAACCTCGACGACCAGCTGCAGGCGAAGTTCAGCGAGGTCAATGGCGGCATCGCCCGGCTGGGCCAGAGCCGGCCAGTCGGCGATGAACCGATGGCGAGCGCGCCCGAGCCGGAGGCGGCCCCAGCCAGCACCGAGACGGAGCCGTCGGCCTTTGCTGAAAACACGGCGGACCCAGGATCCGTCGAAATGCCCCCGCTGAGGAAGCGGGCACCGCCGCCTGCCCCGAACCCTGCCTACCAGCGCATCCAGCAGGCGGACGGCAAGGTCTACTACCGCAAAATCAACTGATTTTGCCGAGTGTTCCGGG
>NZ_RZSB01001454.1:0-420 GCF_004023285.1 Mesorhizobium sp. M2A.F.Ca.ET.067.02.1.1 | reverse complement strand
GGCGTGCCAAGATGGCTGCTGTCGAGCACTCATCTGAAGGAGCACCGGCTCCGCGCTTTTGCCTGTCGTGCGTCGGCTGAACGAACTCGATCATGAGATCGGACAAAGCGATCAGGCCATTCTGGCTCTCGCCAGAGCCGATGGGACCGCGCGCCGTCTGATGAGCGTTCCTGGCATCGGTCCGTCACCGCCTCTGCGCTTGCCGCAAGTATCCAGGATATCTCCGCCTTCTCGGGCCCGAGTGTGTTCGCGGCCTTCCTCGGGCTAATGCCCCGGCAAAGTTCATCAGGCGGCAAGGAGCGGCCTGGGGCGAGTTTCCAAGATGGGAAACCGGTATCTGCGCAAGCTGCTCGTTGTCTGCGCTCACGCGGTCCTCTTCCATCGCAAACGTTGCAGCGATTAGAGACCAAGCCGTTCAAG
>NZ_RZSB01001453.1:0-420 GCF_004023285.1 Mesorhizobium sp. M2A.F.Ca.ET.067.02.1.1 | reverse complement strand
GCGCGACAGGACGGAAGGGCTGCTCTTGCGCAACACGCAGGTCGCCAACCAGTTCGACCTCTGCGCCATCTCGCTGCCGATGCCGGGCACCAAGTTGCCGGCCGGGTTGATGCTGGTGGGCAAGCATGGGCATGATCGCCGGCTGCTCGCCATCGCGGCGGTCGTTGAGGCTTTGCTCGGCCGTTGACAGGGACGCGGCGAACCAAGGCAAATTTGTCGTCAGAGAGGATTTGCCCCGAGTTCCTTCGCGCCCCCCTCTGTCCCGCCGGCGTCTCCGGTCTGCATCGTCGCAATGGTCTCGGCGAATTAATCGCCAGCTGGAAAGCGTCGCCGGTAGTGCTCGATCACTTCCGGATTGCGCAGGTTGACGGGCAGCTTGCCGGCGAGCACCAGCAGCGCCTCGCCGGCGGCGCCGACACC
>NZ_RZSB01001452.1:0-422 GCF_004023285.1 Mesorhizobium sp. M2A.F.Ca.ET.067.02.1.1 | reverse complement strand
ATCCAACACCGAGCAGCGAGGTTCGAAGATGCCCGGTGCAGGCGATTTCAACTCGTCGGACGGATGCGTTTCGAGCGTTTGGCCGGACTTCTGTTGACGGAACGTTGGATACTTGGCTTTACCCTCGACCAACCCGAGCGCGATGAGCGCGTTGCGTACTCCAGCCTCGTAGATGCCGAGATTATCCGCGCCGACCGTGCCGCCGCCGAATTCAGCGCACACAAAAACCTTGCCCTGCTCCTGGGCCAGGATATCGAACATTCCAGCCGTGTCGTTGTAATCCCAGACCAATGACAAGGGCAATTTAAACGCTTCCGCCATTCTCACCGTCCTGGCCATAAGATCGAGATCGGCAATGGGGTGCGTCGTGGCCGCCGGTGGAAAATCCCACGTTGGTCCGAAGCTGTGCAAATCAAATACAG
>NZ_RZSB01001451.1:0-422 GCF_004023285.1 Mesorhizobium sp. M2A.F.Ca.ET.067.02.1.1 | reverse complement strand
GCACGAAGGCGAGCGTCAGGTAGGCGCCGGCGCCGCCGCACAGCGCCGCGCCCGCGGTGACATAGGCGAAGCGGATCAGGCCGACCGGGATGCCGGCGGCATCGGCGGCGGCCGGGTTCTCGCCGACGGCGCGCATGTTGAGCCCGTGCCGTGTGTGGAACAGCAGGGAGTGCAGGCCGAGCGGCAGGACGATGTAGATGAGGTAGAGCAGCACGTTCTGCGAGAAGAGCGCCGGCCCGAGGATCGGGATGTCGCTCAGCAGCGGTACCTCGACACGCTCGAAGACCGCGGCCGATGGCGTGCCGGAGTAGCTGCGGCCGATGGTGTTGGCGAGCCCGGTGCCGATCAGCGTCAGCGCCAGTCCGCAGAGAACCTGGTTCGCCCGGATGGTCACCGTGGCGAACGCGAAGACCATGCCGAAC
>NZ_RZSB01001450.1:0-423 GCF_004023285.1 Mesorhizobium sp. M2A.F.Ca.ET.067.02.1.1 | reverse complement strand
ATCTGCGACCGCCACGACATCCTTCTGATCGCCGACGAGGTGGTGACCGGGTTCGGCCGCACCGGTGCGTGGTCCGGCTCGCGGCTCTCCGGCACGAAACCCGACTTCATGACCATCGCCAAGGCGATCACGTCCGGCTACTTCCCGCTCGGTGCTGCGCTGATCGGCGCCAAGGTCGCCGACGTGTTCGAGGCCGACAAGACGAGCTTCGGCGCCATTGGCCACGGCTACACCTATTCCGGCCACCCTATTGGCGCCGCGGCGGCAAATGCGGTTCTCGATATCGTCGAAAGGGAAGACCTTCCGGGAAACGCACGCGAGGTCGGCGCGTTTTTCCAAGCCCAGCTGAAGGAGAAATTCTCGCAGTTGCCGATCGTTGGCGAAGTGCGCGGGGTAGGGCTTATGGGCGCAATCGAATTCGTG
>NZ_RZSB01000144.1:0-10090 GCF_004023285.1 Mesorhizobium sp. M2A.F.Ca.ET.067.02.1.1 | reverse complement strand
CTCCCCAAGGGGAGAGGAGCGGTCGGCGCCGCCGCTATCTCTTCTCCCCTCGGGGAGAAGGTGGCCGCGAAGCGGCCGGATGAGGGGGAGCGCCGTTGGCGGTTACACACCGCCGCACGGCAAAGTGACAACCTCCCGACGGCTTCCTTCGTATATGCTAAGACAATGACAGGAGATCAGGACATGAACGGCACAAAGACAAAAGCCGCGCGGCCATTCTTCACCCGCGGCGCGCTTGCGGCGCTTGGCCTTGCGGCAGTCGCCGCGGCCGTCTTCTGGCAGAGCCCGGCGCGTTCGGCCGAGGACGCGGTGGTGATCCCGCCGCCGGCAATGGACGAGAAGGCGGCGAGCGGCACCGAGAAGGCGATCTTCGCCGGCGGCTGCTTCTGGGGCGTGCAGGGCGTGTTCCAGCACGTCAAGGGCGTCAGCAAGGCGGTATCGGGCTATACAGGCGGCAGCGCCGAGAACGCCGTCTATGAGGTGGTCGGCACTGGCCGCACGGGCCATGCCGAATCCGTCGAGATCACCTACGACCCGTCGAAGGTCACCTACGGCCAGCTGCTGCAGGTCTATTTCTCGGTCGCGCACAACCCGACGCAGCTCAACTATCAGGGGCCGGATTCCGGCACGCAGTACCGCTCGACGATCTTCGCCGAGAATGACGAGCAGAAGAAGGTCGCCGAGAGCTACATCGCCCAGCTCGACAAGGCCAAGGTGTTTTCGAAGCCGATCGTCACCACGCTGGAAACCGGCAAGACCTTCTATCCGGCCGAGGATTATCATCAGGACTTCCTGACGCTGAACCCGACCTATCCCTATATCGTCTACAACGACCTGCCCAAGATCGAGAATCTCAAGGCGCTGTTCCCGCAGCTTTACAGCGAGAAGCCGGTGCTTGTGCTGGCCTCCAGCAAGAGCTGAGAGACCGTTTGGAAATTCTACTCCGGCGGCCATCTGCCGGCGGTTTCTGCGCTACTGCAGCGCCGCGCGTCCTCTTGGACGCGCAAAGGACGCTGCAGCACTTTTGCTTGGCGCATGATCCTTTCCGAAAATCGATTTCGATTTTCGGATCATGCGCAGGCTCACGGACCTGATGTCCGCTCCGCTCCGGTTCTCGAAACCACCACCATATGACTCGCCGGAGCGAATTTCGAAACGGTCTCCGGGCCGGCCGGTTCCCGGCTTAGGGATATATGCGTGGCGGATGCCTAGGCGATTGGCCAAAGCCTACGCGAAGTCGTCATCCACGGGCGGAGCAAGGAGCGAAGCGACGCGCGCAGACCCGAGGATCCATGCCGTGACTTCCGAGCGCCGCAATGGTGCAGAATTCTGCTCTGATGCATCCTGCGCTCAAAGTCATGGCATGGATTCCAGGGTCTCCGCGACGCCGCTTCGCGGCTGCTCCGCCCAGGAATGACGAGGTTCGGGCGGCTTTGGCCAATCCCCTGCCTTCGCGCCGATTTCAAGGACAGAAACGGTGAACGGCGTCGCTCGCACTTTCCTGGAGTGCTCCAGCCCGGTCTGCCGTTTGAACCCATGACCCTCGAAACCATCGCCCTTGTTTTGCTTGCAAACAGAGCACAGTGTGAAGCAGTTCATAGAGTTATACTTGACGCTGCAAAACATTGACGTTCGATCTTCTGCCGCCACATAATCACCGCCGCCACCTTCTCGAAAGTTCTGTTTCAGTTGATCCGGAGCATTGCTTCCGGCGCGGATTTTGTTGGCTGCAGTGATATGCCGGACCAGCCGGCGCTGCATCGGGGAGGACCGACAAATGGCCGTCCAGATAAAGGTTTCCGTCTACACCAATGGCGACGACGCTTTCGTCGCCTGGGCGCCGAGCGACTTCATCGCCGGATGCCGGGGTTTCCTGCTCGAGCGCGGCCGCAAGGTTGGCGCGACCGAGAAGATCGAGACGGTGGAGAACCGCGTCGGCTTCACCAAGGACAGGCCGAAATCGGGCGACCACAGGCCGTCCGACGTCTGGCCGTTCCAGCGCTTCAACTGGACCGACCATGCCGCCGATGTCGGCAATGTCGTGCGCTACCGGGTCACCGCGATGATGAGCACGGGCCCCGGCAAGCCGCTGATCAAGGGCGCTTCCAGCGACTGGACGGAGTGGAAGACGCTTGCCACCGACGCCGGGGGCGGCTTTTCCTGCTACTTCAACCGCGGGCTGGTGCTGTCGCAATTCGTCGCCCGCTACATGGCCAAGAACAGGCTGACGCCGGCGGCCTTCAAGAAGAGCCTGCAGACCAATGGCGACGCGAAATTCCGCGCCTTCCTGGAAGGCGATCTCGGCCTGCGCATGGTCGGGCTGACGCAAGGCGCCGGCGACGAGCTGCATGCCGCGCTCTACGAGCTCGGCGACGCGACGCTGGAGACGGCGCTGATCGGGCTCGGCCCGCGGCTGCATCTCATCCTCGCCAACGGTTCCGACAAAAGCGGCGACGGCAACAAGGACGCGCGCAAGAACCTCAACGACCACGGCATCTCGACCATCGACCGGATGCTGAAATCGAAAGGGCTCGGCCACAACAAGTTCGTCGTCGTCTCCGAAGACGGCGAGCCGAAGAAGGTGTGGACCGGCAGCACCAACTGGAGCACCACGGGCCTGTGCACGCAGGTCAACAACGGCCTGCTGATCGAGGACGCGGCTGTCGCGGCGCATTTCCGCAAGAATTGGGACCTGCTCAAGGATGCCTCGCCGCCGAAGACCGACCCGGCCAATTTCACGCCGGCGCTGATCGCCGACAACGACGCGCCGAAAACCTTCACGATCGGGAGCGCCAGGGCGACCGTCTGGTTCACCCGCACCTCGAACGGCGCCGACATGGATGCGCTGCGCGAGGTCATCAGCTCGGCCCGGCAGGCGGTGCTGTTCTTGATGTTCACGCCGGGCAAGCAGGGGCTGCACACGCTTGCCGGAGAGCGGGCCAAGGAGAAAGGCATGTATGTGCGCGGCGTGGTCTCGACGCTGAGCGCGGACGAGGGCGGCACCGGGCAAAATTTCCTCGACATCGACCTGGTGAGCAGCGATCGCAAATTCACGCCCGACCGCTATGCGGTGGCGCAGCCGCAAGGCCTCGACGCGCCGCTCGGGCCATGGATCGCCGAGGTCAACCGGCGCGAGTTCCTGTCGCAGATCGGCCACGCCATCGTGCACTCGAAGATCCTGGTGACCGACCCGCATTCGAAGGACTGCGTGGTGGTGACCGGGAGCCACAATTTCTCGGCGCCGGCGAGTCGGAAGAACGACGAGAACCTGGTCATCATCCGTGGTCACCGCAAGCTCGCCGCCGCCTATGCCACCTACGCGATGTCGGTCTACAGCCACTATCGCTACCGCTCCTACATCCGCGAGATGCGGGCTGAGGGCAAGACGCCGTGGAGCTATCTCGACGACGACGATCAGTGGCTGAAGACCGAGCTCCGGACCAAGGCGCAGGAGATCGCGTTCTGGACAGCGCAGAGCTAGCTTCCTTCTCCCCGCTTGCGGGGGTGAGGAGTGGTCCGCGCAGCGGACGGAAAGCCAATTGCTTGGCTTTCCGAACGACGAACGCCCGGAGCGACAGCGAAGGGCCCGTGCCCGAAGGGCGGATGAGGGGCAGCGCCGGCGTCTGCAGTTTGAGCGCCGGCTGCCTGCCTTTGCCCAAGGTCGCGCCGTCCCGCTTTACCTGAAAGCTCAGCGCCGCCCCTCATCCGCCTGCCGGCACCTTCTCCCCGTAAACGGCCCACTAGGGGGAGATCAGCAGCTTCGGCGCCCCTACTCCTCCAGGTCGATCTCCTCGGTCTGGCCGCCGCTGCAGGTGTAGCAGCAATCCTCGCAGGTCTCCTGGTTGTTGGGGCCGACGCCCCAATAGGTGCTTTCGTCGCCGTCCACCCAGGCGCCGTAGCAGATCTTCTCGCCCTCGTTGCAAGAGATCGGCAGTTGCTTGGTCTCGCCGTCGTCGAGATAGAAATCCTTGCCATCGCCCGGCCAGACATAGTCGCGGTCCTGGCTGTAGAGCTCGACGCGCATGGCGTTGGGATGGTTGTTCCTGATCTGGAAGGTGACGTCGCCGGCATGGGCGGCGGGCGCGATGAGGACGGCAAGCGAAAGCGCGGCGGCGGCGCGGCGCGCGAAAGAGATGGACATGAGAACCCCCGAGACAGAATCGGCCCCCACGGCCGATGCCGGATGATGGCATGAGGCGTGGCGATGCCAAGGGGTGGGGAGGAAAATAGTGGGGTGAATTTGAGGGGATTGGCGAAGACGGCAGCGACGTCTGATCTCCCCCTTGTGGGGGAGATGGCCGGCAGGCCAGAGGGGGGCGCGAAGGATCGCGGCTTCTCAGGATTAAGGTTCCTCGCCCCACGAAGTGGGGAGAGGTGTCTCGGCGAAGCCGAGACGGAGAGGGGAGCGCCCTACGAAGGCCCCCTCTCCGTCCGCTTCGCGGACACCTCTCCCCCGCTTTGCGGGGGCGAGGAACCCAAGCGTTGAACTCCCCCTACTCCGCCAGGTCCACCGTCTCTGTCGAATGCTCCACGCAGATGAAGCAGCAGGTGTCGCAGGGCTGGTCGTTGTCGGGGCCGACGCCGGCGCTGACGGAATCGTCGCCGTCCACCCAGGCGCCCCAGCAGATATGCTCGCCGGGCTCGCAGGAGATCGGCACGGATTTCTTCGCCTTCGGCCGGATCAGGAACACCTTGTCGCCGCCCGGCCAGACTTTCTGGCTGTCGCGGCTGAACAGCTCGAGCGCCACGCCGTCCGAGCGCTGGTTGCGCACGAAGACCGACATGTCGGCGGCGGCGGCCGGCGTGGTGAGGAGAAGGAGAGCGAGCAGAGCGCGAATCATGGCGAGGTCCCCGAGGGGAGTAGAGCACGGGTGGAGTGCGTAATCTCCCCCCTTGTGGGGGTTGAGGAGCGGTCCGCGCAGCGGACGGGAAACCAATTGCTTGGCTTTCCGAGCAACGAAAGCCCGGCAGGGCAGAGGGGGGCGTGAAGGAACGCGGCGCCTGTGAGTTCGCGTTTCCTCGCCCCACGAAAGTGGGGAGAGGTGGCTCGGCGAAGCCGAGACGGAGAGGGGAGCGCCCTACGAAGGCCCCTCTCCGTCCGCTTCGCGGACACCTCTCCCCGCACGTGGCGGGGCGAGGAACCTAGGCCTTGAGATGCCGGCGGGACAGCGCCCCGCTGTCCTGCCGGACATCTCCCCGCGAATCACCGCCTCACCACCACATGCGGTGCAAACTTCTTCACCGCATCCACCAGGTCCTGCCCCCGCACGTCGAGCGAGGAGATCTCCATATGCACGGTGTTCCGGCCGAAAGGCATCAGCCCGAAGGCGTTGGCGGAGGAATAGCGGATTTCGTCGGGCGGCTCGCCGGTGAGCTCGAAATTGAGCATCGCCGCGCCCTTGCCGCCGGCGGCAAGCCGCACGCTCCGCACCTTGCTCCACGGCACCAGCACGTCGCCGGCGCGAGCATCGCGGAAACCACGCTGATCCAAGACGACCTTGACCGAAGTGTCGAAAGCGCCGCGCGCGATAAAGGCGCCGAGCCCGAGACAAGCGGCGGCGAGCAGCGCGATCCACAGCACATGCCCTCCATCCGCGCCCGAGGCCACGCCCTGCAGCGCGCCGAAGCCGAAGACGCCGCCGATCAGGAACGGCCCGAGCGCCGGAAAGATCTTTCCCGACGGGCTGTTGCGGAGTTCGAGCGGCGCGGCCATGGCCCTGGCACTCAGCGCTCCGCTTTCAGCAAAGTCCAGATCCAGCCGACGAAGGTCAGCACCAGGAACGGATAGCCGAGCGCCGGCAGCGGCGACGAGGTGGGCAAAAGCGGCGCGCCCCACAGGATCATCAGCACCGAAACAGTGAAGAGCGCGGCGGCAATGAGCCCCGTGAGCCGCATCCAGAGCGCGAAGGTGGCCTGCGCGCTAACCATGACCAGCCCCGCCGCCCACAGCGCAATGCCGCCGGCATAGGAAGGCACGCTGGCCTGCAGCCCCGCCGCATTGCCGGCCAGAAGCAGGCTTTCGCCGGCGAGGAAAGTGAGAAAGCCGGCCGCGACGAGATCATTGCCGAGCCGCTGGTATTTTATCGTCAGCAGCGCCGCGGCGACGACGATGCCCGCGCCGTCGATGGTCCACAGCGTCTCGCGCAGCGCGTCGCTGCCAACGAAAGTGCCCGCCATGCCCAACGCGCCGCCAATGGCGAGGCCCCGACGGTGTCCGAGGTGGAGCGCATGTGATGTCTCCCCAAGCCGGGGAACAGGATACGCCAAGGTGGGCGGATGGAGAAGGGAGGACACTAGGCAAGTGCACTGGGATCATAGACACGAACTGAAAAATCGAAAGCAACCTCCCGAAGGAACAGAGGCGAGGGGGTTCGATGGCGGGAGGCTCAGGGCCGAAATGACGTGCGACACCGTTACGGCTCAGGCAGAATCATGTAGGAATCTAACCTAAGACGGCACTAGCGGGAGGAGGTTTAAATTCTAAGGCGAATCGAGTTCGAGAACTTTCGAAAGCACTCTAAATTCCGCGTTACCTGCAAAGAGCGAAATATCTTCGTAGGTCCAAACAACGCTGGAAAGTCTTCAGTGCTCGACGCCCTCCGGCTGTTCGCTGACGTAGCTCGCTACGCGGAATACAGACTTCCGGTCCTGAAGACCCAAAGTCCGTATGGCGTTTGCGCAACATACGAAATGGCTAATAAGAATTTTTGCCTGCCCATTGCAAATATACCGACAGATGAGTCGGAAGATGACGTTAAGATTTCGATATTTCACGAGAATGGATCCGCCCTTCACATTATACTGAACGTCGACCGTCAACCAATCGTTTTCATACAATCAGATAGAAGAGCAAAGAGCACCAAGGCCTTCTTCAGAGACTGCTTTCCAGAATCCATAATTGTCGTTCCGACGCTGGGTCAGTTTGAGGAAACCGAGAAACCGAACGATCCCGATTACGTTAGAAGCGTCGAGCATACTCGACTTGCTGCGCGAAACTTTAGGAATATTTGGCGACAGAAGAGCCACGGCGAATTTCAGGAATTCTCCGCGCTAGTGGAGGGTAATTGGAAAGATATCGAGGTTCAAAAACCGAAAGTAATTGTTGGAGTGCCATCGACGCTTGAGATGATTTACCTCGAGAAGGGGTATCCAAGAGAAATCTATTTGTCAGGATTTGGATTTCAGGCGTGGATGCAAATCATGGCCCATTTTCTTCGAGGGTCGGGAGGAGATATCCTCGTTCTGGACGAGCCTGACGTGTACCTCCACGCCGACCTACAGAGAAGACTTTACGGCATTGCCAAGAAGAGATTTTCTCAGATTTTTCTTGCCACTCATTCGGCAGAGATCATGAACGAAGCCAACTCAGGCGATGTCGTTCTGGTGAGATCGGAACTGCAGACAGGGAAGCGGATCACCACCGAGGAAGGCTACCGTAGCGCGCATGCGCTATTAGGTTCCTCAGAGAACGCCGACTTTGCGCGTCTTTCTAGAGCCAGAAGGATAATAGCATTCGAGGGAAACGATCGCTCCATCTATCGAAGGTTCGAGCAAATGCTGATTCCCGATGGGGTATTTAGCGATCCTGACACGATGCTGCTCAAGATAGGTGGGTACGAACAATGGCCTCGGGTAGGCAACCTGCCTTGGGCCTTTCAGGAGCTTTTTGGAATTCAACCCAAGATCGCCGCGATCTTTGACCGAGATTATCGATGCTTGGACGAAATTGAAGGCCACGAGCAGAAGCTAAGAAGGTCGGGGGTCTTCTGTCATGTCCTCCGGCGAAAAGAGATCGAGAACTATGTCATCGCTCGGGACGCGATCTACAAGGCTACGCAAAAGGCAGCTAAAAAGAAAGAGAAAACGATAGAAGATGCGTGGATCGACAATACCTTGTCCGCTATTTCTTTGGAAATGCGCGAGGATTGCCTCATTAACGTCCAATCGGCGACAAGCAAGTACTATCAGCTCAAACGCGACGGTAGGGACACTCAGACCATTCTGAAGTTGGCTAAAAGCGAATTTGATAAAGATTGGACGACTCGGGGATATAGTTGTCGAATTTCTGGAAAAGAGTTTTTTTCGGCTTACAATCGGGTGCTTGACGAGGCCTACGGGATATCTATCTCGCTGTTTCAGGTTTTGGACGAATTCCACGCATCGGAATTCGATGTGGAATTCTGTGACATGCTCACTGAGGTAAATCGATACTTCGCTGAGGAGTAGCGAGCGCTCCGCGCGCCAAAGCCCCCCTCAATCCCCCATCTTCAGCGCCTGGATAAACGCCTCCTGCGGGATATCCACCTTGCCGAACTGCCGCATGCGCTTCTTGCCCTCTTTCTGCTTGTCGAGCAGCTTGCGCTTGCGGGTCACGTCGCCGCCGTAGCATTTGGCGGTGACGTCCTTGCGCAGGGCCGAGACGGTCTCGCGTGCGATGATGCGGCCGCCTATGGCCGCCTGGATCGGGATCTTGAAGAGATGCTGCGGGATCAGCTCCTTCAGCTTCTCGCACATGGCGCGGCCGCGCTTCTCCGCGGCCGAGCGGTGCACAAGCATGGATAAAGCGTCGACCGGCTCGTCATTGACCAGGATCGACATCTTCACCAGGTCGCCCTCGCGATAATCGGTCAAATGATAGTCGAAGGAGGCGTAGCCCTTGGAGATCGACTTCAGCCGGTCGTAGAAATCGAACACCACCTCGTTGAGCGGCAGGTCGTAGGTCAGCATGGCGCGTTTGCCGACATAGGAGAGATCGGCCTGGATGCCGCGCCTGTCCTGGCAGAGTTTTAGGATGCCGCCGAGATAGTCGTCGGGCGTCAGGATCGTGGCGCGGATCCACGGCTCCTCGATCGAGGCGATCTTGACCACGTCGGGCATGTCGGCCGGGTTGTGCAATTCCTTCACCGTGCCGTCGATGAGGTTCATGCGATAGACGACGCTAGGCGCGGTGGCGATGAGGTCGAGGTTGAACTCGCGCTCCAGCCGCTCCTGGATGATCTCCAGATGCAGCAGACCGAGGAAGCCGCAGCGGAAGCCGAAGCCGAGCGCGGCCGACGTCTCCATCTCATAAGAGAAGCTGGCGTCGTTGAGGCGCAGCTTGCCGACGGCGGCGCGCAGATCCTCGAAATCGGCGGCGTCGACCGGGAACAGGCCGCAGAACACCACCGGCTGCGCCGGCTTGAAGCCGGGCAGCGCCTTCTGCGTCGGGCGGCGGTCCTCGGTGATGGTGTCGCCGACGCGGGTGTCGGCCACTTCCTTGATCGAGCCGGTGAAGAAGCCGAATTCGCCCGGGCCGAGCTCGTCGACATTGACGCGGGCCGGCTTGAACACGCCGGTGCGTTCGACGAGATATTTCGCGCCGGTGCCCATCATGCGGATGGTCTGGCCCTTCTTCATCACGCCGTCGATGATGCGCACCAGAACGATGACGCCGAGATAGGCGTCGTACCAGCTGTCGACCAGCATGGCCTTGAGCGGCGCGTTGATGTCGCCCTCGCGCGGCGGCGGCAGCTGGTGAACGATCGCCTCCAGCACGTCCGGCACACCGAGGCCGGTCTTGGCCGAGATCAGCACCGCGTTGGAGGCGTCGAGGCCGATCACCTCCTCGACCTGCTCGCGGATGCGCTCGGGCTCGGCCGCCGGCAGGTCGACCTTGTTCAGCACCACGACGATCTCGTGGTTGTTGTCGATGGCCTGGTAGACATTGGCCAGCGTCTGCGCCTCGACGCCCTGGGAAGCGTCCACCACCAGCAGCGACCCCTCGCAGGCGGCGAGCGAACGCGACACCTCATAGGCGAAGTCGACATGTCCAGGCGTGTCGATGAGGTTCAGCACATAGTCCTCGCCGTTCTTGGCGCGGTAGTTGAGCCTGACCGTCTGGGCCTTGATGGTGATGCCGCGCTCGCGCTCGATATCCATCGAGTCCAGCACCTGCTCCTTCATGTCGCGCTCCTCCAGCGCGCCGGTGAGCTGGATCAGCCGGTCGGCAAGCGTGGATTTGCCATGGTCGATATGGGCGACGATGGAGAAATTGCGGATGTGGTCGAGCGGCGTCGTCATGCGGCGCGCTTTAGCAGGGGCGGGGTTGAGG
>NZ_RZSB01001449.1:0-424 GCF_004023285.1 Mesorhizobium sp. M2A.F.Ca.ET.067.02.1.1 | reverse complement strand
CAACCCATGGATCTCGGTCAGATCGACGCCAAGCACGCCGTATAGAGCGGTCCTCACATCGAACGATGGTGTATTGACCTGCTTGGTCTTCACCCGCGGTCTGCAGAGCTTGCCCACCGGCTTGGCCCCTTTGTCAGCCAGCGCCGCCATCAAGGATTCCAGCTTGCGATCACAGTCGAGCATCTTGGCCTGGTAGGTGTCGTAGAGCTCGAGCGACTGGGTCAGCGCGAAGACATGTTCGTCTCTATCGTTGCCCACCAGCGCGGCGCGGATCGTCTCGATGGAGGAATGGCAGCGCACATCGCGGTAGGTCGCCAACACGTCGGGATCGCGCTCGCCCGCGACAATAGCCCGGATAATCCGCATGCCGGTCGCACCGGTGATGTCGGAGACGACGTGATGAAGTTGCAGGTTCATCTCCATC
>NZ_RZSB01001448.1:0-424 GCF_004023285.1 Mesorhizobium sp. M2A.F.Ca.ET.067.02.1.1 | reverse complement strand
GATAGTTGCGTGTCTGGCAGGTCCTTTTGCAGAATCCGCATTCGAAGGCTATCTGGACCCGCGCGATATGGCGATGAATGCGTCCGATGGGAATGAGGGGAGCAGCGACTACGCGGATGCCAAGCGAATCTATGGTGAGTTGCGGTTCCTGATGCCGCGCCGCCCCCGTTGGAGGCGGATCGAAGATTGCACGGCCCGGCTAGTACTCGATCACTGGTCGGCCATCGAAGCATTGGCCGCGCATTTGCTGGTCAAGCATGATCTCCAATTCGATGAGGCTCTGACGATTGTTGCGCCGCATCTTCCGCCCATGCCAGCAGCTACGCCGCCAGAGCGTCATCCGCAGCCTGCTTGATCAGCCATTCGATGTGATTTGACCACATCTGCAACACCTCGCGCTTCTCCTTGACGTTGCTATAGAGAT
>NZ_RZSB01001447.1:0-425 GCF_004023285.1 Mesorhizobium sp. M2A.F.Ca.ET.067.02.1.1 | reverse complement strand
CAGGGGGTATCATGCAGAATCTTCGGCGCATCGGCTTGTTTGCCGCGCTTCTGTTCTTGACGACAACGGCGCTGGCCAAGCCGTTCACCTATGTCAACGCGCGCTTCGGCACCGTGTGCACTTTCCCGGACCAGATTTTCACGGAGCGCATGCCCGAGCCCGAAAACGGCGACGGCCTGGAGTGGCACAGCGCCGACGGCGCCAGCGTGGCCTGTTACGGCAGCTACAATGCGCTCGACGACACGCCCAAGAGCCTCGTCGAGAACGAAAAAGCCAGCCCCGAGCCAGGTGAAGAAGTCACCTACGGCAAGGCCGGTAAGAACTGGGCGGTGCTGTCGGGTATGAAGGGCGACAAGATCTTCTATCGGCGGTCCGTGGTTGGCAGGAAGGACGGGATCCACAGCGCCTTCATCGAGGATCCGGCG
>NZ_RZSB01001446.1:0-426 GCF_004023285.1 Mesorhizobium sp. M2A.F.Ca.ET.067.02.1.1 | reverse complement strand
GTGCCAAGCCACTGGTTTCAGAAACCCGGGCAGGCTCGACAAGCGGCCCTACGCCTAATGAGGGTATTTTGGGGTAGGGTTTCCCTAGCGTACCTTCAAAAAATGGGCGGTTGGCGCATCGAGCGCTTACCCGACGTGTTGGGGAAGTTACGATGACAAAACAATCTTGTATGACAGTGCTTGTCGGGCCAAGCGAGTTACTCCGAGAAGGCCTTAGTAGAATCCTCGATGAAGCAAAATTTCGTATCATTTTCTCCGTGGCTTGCGTTCACGATCTTCTGCAGAAGCCACTACCCCAACACAGGCCCATCCTGCTCGTCATGGATGTCGGCGGTACCGATGCAGATGCTGAATTCGCACAAATTACTGATTTTAAAGCGATTTATCCGAACAGCCACGTCGTTGCGCTAGCCGACCACTCTCGAT
>NZ_RZSB01001445.1:0-428 GCF_004023285.1 Mesorhizobium sp. M2A.F.Ca.ET.067.02.1.1 | reverse complement strand
GGTCTACCGATAGTCTATCCGTACCACGGCATGCTCTTGAACCACGATCTTACCGTCATACAACCCACGGCTGAAAACATTGCGGCCGTGCTCACTGCGTTCAATACGTCGCTTGAGGAAACTCTGACGGATACCAGCAAAACGCGATTCTCTCCCATCAAAGCTGACGCTCGCCAAGCCTTTGCGGGTAATCCAGAAGGCCAGCTTCTAGCAGAAGCCAGCCTTACCTATTGGCTGATAGACAATGGATCATCTCAGCAGCAGCGATCCTAGTATTCCGTTTTCAAGGCCGTCGAGGCCTGGGCAGGTTTGGCGCCGATATCAAGTAGCAGAATTAGGTTCAGCAAGTTACCTGCCGTCACGACGGAACTCCAAGGTATGGGTTTGGATCAGTTTTTTGCAGAGACTCCAGCAGCGGCGAACTATAT
>NZ_RZSB01001444.1:0-431 GCF_004023285.1 Mesorhizobium sp. M2A.F.Ca.ET.067.02.1.1 | reverse complement strand
GGCGAATATGGCGGCGGGCCGATGATCGTCTGGGACACCGGCACCTGGGCGCCGATGGAGGATGTCGACAAAAGCCTGCGCACCGGCGCCTTCAAGTTCCGGCTGGCCGGCCAGAAGCTCAATGGCGGCTGGATGCTGACGCGCCTGAAGCCCAAGCCCGGCGAGGACGAGAACAAGAAGAACTGGCTGCTGTTCAAGGAGCGCGACCTCGCTGCCGATGCGAAACGCGACATCCTGAGCGAGCGGCCCGAAAGCGTGAAGTCCGGCCGTCGCATCGAGGAACTGGCGGCGCCGCCGAGGAAGCGGCGCGAGCGCCTGCCTCCGAAAGCCGGTTCGCTGAAACCGGGCGCACTGCCCGGCGCCGTCAAGGCCGCCCCTCCGACCCGCATCGAGCCGCAGCTTGCCACCCAGGTACCGAAACCGCCGGGCGG
>NZ_RZSB01001443.1:0-433 GCF_004023285.1 Mesorhizobium sp. M2A.F.Ca.ET.067.02.1.1 | reverse complement strand
CGCTGCCACTATCACGATAAGGCGCAGTCGCTGCCGCGTGCCACGCCCGTCAACGCTCCCGCCGCCGCACCCAAGCACGCGCCGCCGGTGCTGCGGGTCGAGGGGCTGAACAAAACTTATGGCAGCTATGGCCACCCACTGCGTGCGGTGAAGGACGTCTCGGTCAGCCTAAGCTCCGGCGAGACGCTCGGCCTGGTCGGCGAATCTGGCAGCGGCAAGACCACCTTGGCCAGGCTCCTGCTCGGCCTCGTTTCGCCGGATGACGGCGGCAGCATCGAGCTAGAAGGCAAGAAGCTCGCGCCACGGCTCGCCAGCCGCACGGAAGACCAGATCAAGGGCCTGCAGATCGTCTTCCAGAACCCGGATTCGGCGCTCAACCGCTCGCATTCGATCCGGCATATCCTGAGCCGCGCCTTGAGGCGGCTCGGTGGGC
>NZ_RZSB01001442.1:0-433 GCF_004023285.1 Mesorhizobium sp. M2A.F.Ca.ET.067.02.1.1 | reverse complement strand
CTGTCTCGACGGTTTTCTCCCGCCGGACCGTCCTCATGCCCTTCGAAACCGGCGCGCTCGGCCGCACGACCGAGCTCGTCGTCTCGTTGGACGGCAGTTGCAGGGCATCGGCGCCCGACGTGGACGAGCAGCCGGCAAGGCAAAGCGCTGCGAGCACGAAACTGACGACGCCAAAAATCCGCATCTTTGACCTGTACGCAAGACAAAACAGACCGAAGGCAGGAACAGCGCCGCCGGTAGCCCCATTCCTAACGAGAAATTACCAACAAAGTTTGAATCAAAATTTACCTTTGGCGCGACGGTCGTGGCCGATTCGGGGTGTGTCCCCGTCACCTCTCGCCCCGCGCGAAGGCACAGCCGCGAGCGAGCCTAGTATCAGGACGATCGTCGCCGGATCGGCAGCCGCATTGAAGCAGGGGCTAAACCTGGCTCT
>NZ_RZSB01001441.1:0-435 GCF_004023285.1 Mesorhizobium sp. M2A.F.Ca.ET.067.02.1.1 | reverse complement strand
GCTCACACCGAGTTCACTCTCAAACTCGTCAATCATCGTGACGATGCCAAAGGAATCGATCAGACCATCATCCAGATAGTGCACGGGAAAAGCGTCCTTTCCGTTCGGAAGAGGCGACTTGGCGTGCTGCGAAAAGAAATCACGAACCAGCTTTTCATGCGTCATTGCAGCCTCACTTAATCTTTGTCCTCGACAATTCCGATGCAGCGGACAGGCGATCCGTCTCCTTCTCTTATCTTCAGCGGCAGCGCAATCAATTGGAATTCATCCGTTCCCAGCGCCCTCAGGTTGGTCATGTATTCGAGCTTGATCATGTCCGCCCCTAAGAGAATCTTGTGCACGGGAGAATCACGTTCCGAGCCGCGCCCGTTCTTCGGACTGTCGGCTTGCGGAGTGTCCATACCTAACAGCCGAACGCCGCGCTTTACCAGCCAA
>NZ_RZSB01001440.1:0-435 GCF_004023285.1 Mesorhizobium sp. M2A.F.Ca.ET.067.02.1.1 | reverse complement strand
CGACCGCATCGAAACCCTTGACCAGCTCGTGACGCGCCTGCAGCGCGGCCGCGGCCGCTCCTCGTCCAGCGCCCGGGCGGCGCTTCTTTAAACATTTTGAAACACGGCGGCAGCGCGGCACCGGGCGCGCGACCGCGAGCGTGTCAATGTCACCCGGCAAAACAGGAGAACCAGCGATGACCAAGTTCGCTGACTTTCTGCAGCGCCAGCGTGCCGCCCTGAAGGCGGAAGCGACGGCGTTGACCGCAACCGCGGACAAGGAAACCGACGGCAAGCTGACCGCCGAGCAGGAAATCCGCTTCAAGGCTATCGAGGCGGATATCGCCGCTGTCGATGCACAGATTGCTGCGTCGCAGCCGGCGCCGGCAGAGACGCCGGAACAGATCGCCACGCGCGTTCGCAACGAGGTGGCTGAAGTCACCGCCGCCTGTGCGC
>NZ_RZSB01000143.1:0-10100 GCF_004023285.1 Mesorhizobium sp. M2A.F.Ca.ET.067.02.1.1 | reverse complement strand
CCCCTCATCCGCCCTTCGGGCACCTTCTCCCCGTAAAACGGGGCGAAGGGGTTGGCCGCGCCATTCTGTGGCGTCGAAAATTGGCGAAGGCCGCGACAACAGCGTCTTTCTCCCCGTCACTATACGGGGAGAAATGCCCGGCAGGGCAATGAGGGGCAGCACCGGACTCTCAGAAAAAGGGCTACGTCCGGACGGCCAACCGCCACGCCTCTGCGTAGTCGCCCCAGACCGGCTCCGCTGGTGGTTCCGTTTGTTCGCCCTTGCTTGCTGTCTCAATGCCATCCGACGCCAGCAGCGCGGCGCCGATGCTGGTCCCGGTCGAGGCTTCCGATGCAATGACCGACCGCGCCGTCGCCGCCGCCAGCATGCGGTTGAAAAGCGGGTTGCGCGCGAACGGCCCCTCGACCGTCGTCGGCCCGTCGCCGCCGATCAGTTCCAGGCAGGTCGCGGTCATCAGCGCCAGATAGAATGAGACGGCGGCGAAGCGCTGGCCGGAGCTCAGGTCGTCGGCGTTATGCCATTGCGCGGCGCGATGCGGAAAGGGTCCGGAACCCTGCTGCGTCGAAGGCAGAAGCTGAACCTGCCGCGCCAGCACGGCGTCAACATCGACCTCGCTCCATTCCTGTGGCTGGCCCTCGGTCAGCAGCGAAAATTCGCGTCCGCCCATGAAGCGGGCCGACGGCACAGGATCGCCCAGCGCGTTGACATTGACCAGCGTGTCGCGCGCCGGGTCGAGCTCCACCTTCCTGCCGCCGACGGCCATCGACACCACCCATGTGCCGGTCGAGACGACGGAGAAGGGCGGCGCGTCGGACAGCAGATGCGGCAGCAGCGAGGCGTTGGAATCGTGCAGTCCGCAGAAAACCGGGGTCTGTGGGGCGAGCCCCGTCCGTTGCGCAATCGCTGGCAGGATCGGGCCAAGCCGGTCCCTGGCCGGCCGCACCGGCGCCATCAACCGGCGCCAGCCCATCCTGTCGACCAGCGAGGAATAGTCGGAAGTCCAGGGATTCCACAGATCGGTGTGGCAGCCGAGCGACGTCACCTCATTGGCGGCGACGCCGGTCAACCGCAGCGCCCAGTATTGCGGATACATCAGCATCGTGGCCGCCCGGGCGAATTCCGCCGGAAATTGCTTCTGCTGCCAGAAGAACTGCGCGCCGAGATTGAGGCCGATCGGCAGCCGCGGCGTGCCGGTCTCGGCAAAGGGCGGACGTGCGGCGTCGTAGCCGGCCGCAAGCTGGTCGGGGCCGTCGAATTCGTAGTCGAGAACCGGCAGCGCCAGTTCGCCGGCGGCGTCGACCAGCACGCCGGTCGCGCCATGCGTGGTGATCGAGATCGCGTCGATGCGCCGTTCGCGGTTGAGATCGGTGAGACTGTTCAGAATGAACGTCCACAGCGCCTCGACATCGTGATGCGGGTAGGGCGCCTGCCGCACCGGCGCGTTGGCGATACGGCGCAGCGCGATCTCGCTCAATGTCGCGAGATCGACCAGCGCCACCTTGGCGTTGGTCTTGCCGATATCGATGACGGCGACGATCATGCCATATGGAACATTGTTTCGAGCGGCACCGCCACCGGCTCGTTGTCGGGCTTGGTCTCCATGAGGTCGGCCATATGCGCCCACCATTGCTGCATCATCCGGTGCTTCGGAAGATCACCCATGCCGTGGTCATCGCGGCGCCACAGCACGCCGAACAGGATATTGGTCTCGTCGTCGAGATGGATCGAATAATCGGAGACGCCGGCCTCTCTCAGCAGCACAACCAGCTCAGGCCAGATCTCATCATGGCGGCGCTTGTACTCGGCCTTCATGCCGGGATTGAGCTTCATCTTGAAGGCGTATTTCTCCATCAGGCGAAGCGTCCTTCACGCAGCCGCCGCCAGACGATCGGCAATGCAATGACGATGATCAGCAACAAGCCGATGAAGATCGACATGACGATGCCCGGCACGTTGAGCAAACCAAGCCCAAACGTCACCAGCCCCATGATGAAGGCGGCCAGCACGACGCCAAGGATGCTGCCGGCGCCGCCGAGGATCGACACACCCCCAAGCACCACCATGGTGATCGCTTCGAGCTCATAACCCTGCGCGATCGACGGTCGCGTCGATCCGAGCCGCGAGGTGATCAGCACCGAAGCGATGCCCGACATCAGCCCGGTCAGGCAGAACAGGATGAATTTTATACGGTCGACCCGCACGCCGGAAAACTGGCAGGCGACCGGATTGTTGCCAATGGCGAAGACGCGGCGGCCGAAGCTCGTGCGGTGCAGCACAAACCAATAGATCAGCGCCGCGACGAGGAACAGCGCCAGCTCGAACGAGAAGACCCACCAGACATAGCCCTGGCCGAAGAACGCAAAACTTTCTGGATAGCCTTTGTAGGCCTGGTCGCCGAGGATGATGAAGGCGATGCCGCGAAACAGGCTCATCGTGCCGATGGTGACGACGATGGACGGCAGGCCGAGCCGCGTGACGAGCAGCCCGTTGAAGGCGCCGCAGGCGAAGCCGACGGCAATGCCGATCGCCACCAGCACCGGCGTGCCGGCGCCGGCCTGCACCGCCATGCCCATCATGGTCGAGGCCAAAGCCACGATCGCGGCGACCGACAGATCGATCTCGCCGCAGATGATCAGCAGCGCCATCGCAAGCGCGATCAGCCCCTTTTCCGTAAAGTTGAAGGTCAGGTCCGACAGCGACCACGGGTCGAGGAAATAGGGCGACGCAAAGCTGTTGACCGCGAAGATCGCGACCGCGATGACGACCAGCAGCGCCTCCCAGGAGAAGATCGCCGAGGAGAGCGGCTTGTCGAGCCGGTCGGGAATGTGGCGCGGGGCAGGGGTGTCGGTCATGCCGCTTCCGCCTTTCTCAGGATAATGCGGCCCTGCCGGCGCTCGCCGCGCGCGTTGAGCACCACCGCCAGTATGATGGCGCTGCCCGAGATCGCCATCTGCCAGAAGGGCGAGATGTTGATGACCGGCAGCGCGTTGGAGATGATGCCGAGGAACAGCGCGCCCAGCACTGCGCCGCCGACCGAGCCGATGCCGCCGGCGATCGAGATGCCGCCGATGACGCAGGCGGCGATGATGTTGAGCTCATAGCCGTTGGCGACCTCGACCGAAGCGATCACATAGCGCGAGATCCAGAGATAGCCGGCAAGCCCGCCGATCATGCCGGAAATGCAAAAGACGATGAATTTGGTGCGGCCGACATCGATGCCGGCATAGACCGAGGCGGTCGGATTGACGCCGATGGCATAGATCGAGCGGCCGATCGCGGTCCGCGTCATCACCAGGAAGAACAGCGCGATCACGATGATGGCGATCCAGGACAGCACTGGAAGGCCGAGGAAGGCGGCGCGCTGGAAATTGATGAAGTCGGGGCTCATCTGGTCGGCATTGACCCAGGCGCCGCCGGAGACGACGAAGGTGGCGCCGCGATAGATGGTGAGGGTGCCGAGCGTCACCACGATCGAGGGAATGTTCAGCCGCCACACCAGGAAACCGTTGATCGCGCCAAGCACCAGCCCGACGGCGAGCGCGATGACGATCAGCACCGGGATCGGGATCGCCGGATGCGCGGCGTTGAGCATCGCCACCACCATGCCGGTGAAACAGAGGTTGGACGCCATCGACAGATCGATCGAACGCGTCAGGATCACCACCATCTGCCCCAGCGCCAGGATCATTAGGATCGATGTGTCGTTGAACACCTGACGCAGATTGGCCGGATCTGCGAAACCGGGGAAGCGCGTCGAGATCAGGCCGATCAGCATGACGATGCCGGCGAGCAGCCAGATCTCGCGGTATTTGAGGAAGCTCTTCATGCCGCGATCCCCGCTGCGGTTCGAACCAGCGTCTCGGCGTCGAGGCCCTTGTTGTCATAGGTCGCGGCGATGCGGCCCTCTCGCATGACCACGACCCGGTCCGACATGCCCAGGATCTCGGGCAGTTCCGACGACACCATGATCACCGAAAGCCCCTGCGCGACCAGCTCGGCCATGAAGCCATGCACGGCCGCCTTGGAGCCGATGTCGATGCCCTTGGTCGGCTCGTCGAGGATGATGACTTTTGGCGCTGTGGCCAGCCATTTGGCGATGACCACCTTCTGCTGGTTGCCGCCGGAAAGTGTGCCGACATCCTGGCTGAGCGACGAGGCGCGCAGATCGAGCCGCTCGGTGTAGGAACGGGCGAGCGAGAACTCTTCCGCGAGCCTCAGCACGCCGGATTTCGAGGTGCGCGCGAGCGAGGGCAGCGACACGTTCTGGAAGATCGGCAGGCCGATCACCACGCCCTGCTTGCCGCGTTCTTCCGGCACATAGACGATGCCGGCCTCGATCGAATCCGCCGCCGATTTCGGCGCGATCGATGTACCGTCCAACGAGATGGTGCCTCGGCTAGCGCGGGTGATGCCGGCGATCGCCTGCATGACCTCGCTGCGGCCCGCGCCGACCAGCCCGTAGAAGCCGAGTATCTCGCCCTTGCGCAGCTCGAAGCCGATATCGTCGAACTCGGTCGGATGCGACAGACCCGAAACCGACAGCACCGGCGCGCCGATCTTCGGCTCGCGCTGCGGGAAGATATGGTCGACGTTGCGGCCGACCATCATACGCACGATCTCGTTCTGGCCGGTGTCCTTGAGCAGCCCCTCGCCCACCATCTCGCCATCGCGGAAGACTGTGTATCGGTCGGCGATGCGGTAGATCTCGTCGAACTTGTGGCTGATGAAGAGCACCGCCTTGCCGTCGCTCTTCAGGAATTCGATCAGCAGGAAAAGCTCCTCGATCTCCTTCATCGAAAGCGCCGCGGTCGGCTCGTCCATAATGACGATGCGCGCGTCGATCGACATCGCGCGCGCCACCGCAACCAGGTGTTTGTTGGCGATACCAAGATCCTTTAGCCGAGCGTCGGCGTCGATATGACCGGCGCGCATCGTCTCCAGCACCTCGCGCGCATTGCTGCGCATGGTGCGCCAGTCGATGGTGCCGAAGCGGGTGCGCGGCGCGTGGCCGAGGAAGATGTTTTCGGCCACCGAAAGGTCGTCGAACAGCACGGTTTCCTGGTGGATGGCGGTGATGCCGTGGCCGAATGCTGCGTGCGCGCTGGGCAGCGTCGTCACCTGGCCGTCAATGCCGATTTCCCCGGAATCGGGCTTGTAAATGCCGGTCATGATCTTGACCAGCGTCGACTTGCCGGCGCCGTTCTCGCCGATCAGCGCCGTCACCTGCCCGGGGTAGAGCGACAGGCTGACATTGTTCAGGGCGCGGACGCCCGGGAAACTTTTCGAGATGCCCGTGAGCGTCAGGCGGGGAGCTGAGGCCGGGGGGCGCTCCTTTATTGTGCCGTGATGGGCCGTCGTATCCATAGTCGTATCAAGCCCAGTGAATCGCTTGCGTGTCGCCTCCCCCTCACCCGACCTCCGCTTCGCTCGGTCGCCCTCTCCCCGAGGGGAGAGGAGGTTTGCGAGCTTGGCTCCAGGCTCTTCTCCCCGGCGGGGAGAAGGTGGCCGCGAAGCGGCCGGATGAGGGGCAGCGCCGTCGGTCCAGGATCAATAGATCTTGGAGAACTTCTCGATGTTGGTCTTGTCGAACTGGAAGGGCGGAGCCATCGCGGCCGAGTTGGTGTCGTCGAGCGTCACCTTTCCGACGCGGCCGATCGACAGCGTGGCGCCGGGCTTCGCCTCTTCCTTCTTCACCGCCAGGTCATGCGCGAGGTAGATCGCCGAGTAGCCGAGATCGATCGGGTTCCACAGAGCAACAGCCTGCGAAGCGCCGTTGTCGATGAACTTCTTGAACTCCGACGGCAGCGCGAGACCGGTGACATTGACCTTGCCGATCAGGTTCTCGTCGGTGACGACCTGCGCGGCGGCAACAACGCCGACGGTGGTCGGCGCGATGATCGCCTTGAGATTCGGATAGGACTTCAAGAGGCCCTTGGCTTCGTCGGTGCTCTTGGCCGAGTCGTCGTCGCCATAGACGGTGGCGACCAGCTTGATCTTCGGGAACTTCTCCGGCAGCACCTTCTTGGCCGCCTCGATCCAGGCGTTTTGGTTGGTCGCGGTCGAGGAGGCCGAGAGGATGGCGACGTCGCCGCCTTCCGGCAGGTAATCGGCGGCGAGCTTGATGATGGTCTCGCCGATCAGGCCGGTGTCGGACGGGTTGAGGTGGAGCTGGCGGCCTTCCTTGGCGACGCCCGAGTCCCATGAGATGACCGTGATGCCGCGATCCATCGCCTTCTTCAGCACCGGCACCAGCGCGTCGGCGTCATTGGCCGAAACTGCGATCGCGTTGACCTTCTGCGCGATCAGCGAGTTGATCACTTCGATCTGCGCCTCGGCGGTGGCCTTGGTCGGGCCGGTGTAGATGACATCGACATCGCCCAATTCCTTGGCCGCTTCCTCGGCGCCCTTGTTGGCGGCGTCGAAGAAGCCGTTGCCGAGCGACTTCACCACCAGCGCGATCTTGACGTTCTCGGCATAGGCGGCATTCACGAACATGGCGGCGGAAAAGGCCGCCGTGACCAGCAGTTTCTTCAAAAAGCTCATCGAATATCCTCCCTTGAGCGTTGCATTCCATCGCCGCTGCGGGCGTGAGTTTCCCTCAGGCCTGCAGTGAAGATTCTTCCCTGTCGCTTGGCTGTCTGCGGGCGACGATCAGCGCCACGCCCGCCGTTTCCAGCATCTTGGCCTCCCGGTCCTCGATGCCGTCGTCGGTGATCACGGTTGCGATGCGCGACAGCCCGCACAGGATCAGGCTGGAGCGCATGCGGAATTTGGTGGAATCGACCAGCACCACCAATTCGTCGGCCTGGTCGATCAGCTTCTGCTCGGCCTGGATCAGCAGCGGATCGCCCTCCATCAGCCCGAGCGGCCCCAGGCCCTGCGCGCCCATGAACATGCGCCGCGCATAGAAATTGCGCGTCACGTCATTGTCGAAGGGCGAAAGGATGATGTTCTGCTCGCGGTAGATCGTGCCGCCCGACAGCATCACCGTGTTTTTGGAATGCTTGAGCAGGTGCTCGGCGATCGGGAACGAGTTGGTGAAGATCGGCATGCGGCGTCCGGTCAGGAAATGCACCATCTGGAAGGTGGTGGTGCCGCCATTGATGATGATCGGCTCGCCGTCGGCGCACAGATTCACCGCTTCCCGGGCGATCGCCCGCTTCTGCGCGGCGTTCAGCGTTTCGTTGACGGAGAAGGGCCGGCCGGCAAGGCCGATGAATTGCGGCGGCGAGATCGCCTCGGCGCCGCCGCGCACCCGGCGCAGGCGCTTTTGCACGTGGAGCGCCGCGATGTCGCGCCGGATCGTCGCCTCGGAGGAGTCCGTCAGCTCGACCATCTCCTGCACCGTCACCACAGGCTTTTCCTGGACGGCGGACAGAATGATCCTGTGGCGCTCTTTTTCGTGCATGGTTCCTCCCTACTCAAACATCAGGCCTCAGAAAACGCGCAGTGTCAATCATTTCCGATCATATATTTTCATTGTGCAGTGCAATATGATCGATATTGATCGTTTGTGATTGACAAGCGGGGCGCTTGCGTAGACATTCCCGAGCAAGAAATGAGGAGCGCGACATGCGCTCCAAGGGAGGATACCTATGCTCGACAAGCGCTCCGGCTCGCGCCTCGCCAATCTGTGGGACGATGCAAAAGCCGAAGGGATGAGCGGTCCCGAGCTCCTGGTCTATCGCTCGAACACGCTGGGATCCGACAAGCGCGTCACCAATTATGGCGGCGGCAACACCTCGTCCAAGGTCTGGCAGAACGACCCGCTGACCGGCGAGGAGGTCGAGGTGCTGTGGGTCAAGGGCTCCGGCGGCGACAGCGCCTCGATCAAGCTGGACGGTTTCGCCACCCTCTACATGGACAAGCTGCGCGCCATCAAGGGGCTCTACCGCGGCGTCGAGCACGAGGATGAGATGGTGGGCTATCTGCCTCACTGCACCTTCAACCTCAATCCGCGCGCGGCCTCGATCGACACGCCGCTGCACGCCTATGTGCCGAAGGCTTGCGTCGACCACATGCATCCCGACGCCATCATCGCGGTCGCGGCGGCCAAGGATTCCAAGGCGATCACCAAGGAGATCTTCGGCGACGCCATCGGCTGGCTGCCCTGGAAGCGGCCGGGCTTCGAGCTCGGCCTATGGCTGGAAAAATTCTGCCTCGACAACCCCCAAGCCAAGGGCGTGGTGCTTGAAAGCCACGGCCTGTTCACCTGGGGTGACACGCCGAAGGAATGCTACGAGACCACGATCTCGGTGATCAACCAGGCAATCGAGTGGTTCGAGCGCCGATCGGAAGGCGTGGCTATCTTCGGTGGCGAAGCGGTCAAGGCGCTCGATGCCCGGACACGCCGCGCCATTGCCGCCAAGCTGATGCCGCGCATCCGTGGTCTGATCTCCGAAAAGAGCCACAAGCTTGGTCATTTCGACGACCAGCCGGCCGTGCTCGAATTCGTCAACTCGAAGGATTTGCGGCCGCTGGCGGCGCTTGGCACCTCCTGCCCGGACCATTTCCTACGCACAAAAATCCGGCCGCTGGTGATCGAGTTCGATCCGGCGAACCCCGATATCGACGCCGTCATCGCGCGGCTCGCCGACGACATTGCCGAATACCGCGTCGGCTACCAGGCTTACTATGACGCATGCAAGCATGCGGACTCGCCCGCCATCCGCGATCCCAATGCGGTGGTCTATCTGATGCCCGGCGTCGGCATGTTCACCTTCGCCGGCGACAAGGCGACGGCGCGCATCTCTGGCGAGTTCTACGTCAACGCCATCAACGTCATGCGCGGCGCCTCGACAGTCTCGTCCTATCTCGGCCTGCCCGCCCAGGAAGCCTTCGACATCGAATATTGGCAACTCGAGGAAGCCAAGCTCCTGCGCCTGCCGAAGCCCAAGGCGCTGGCCGGGCAGATCGCCTTGGTTACCGGCGGTGCCGGCGGCATCGGCCGCGCCACCGCCAACCGGCTGCTGCGCGAAGGCGCCTGCGTCGTGCTTGCCGATATAGACGAGGCCGCTTTGGCCAGTGCCAATGACGAGCTCTCGAAAGCCTTCGGAAGGGACTTTGTCCGTCCGGTGCGGATCGACGTCACCTCCGAGGAGCAAGTGCTTTCGGGCTTCGCCGAAACGGCGGTCGAATTCGGCGGCATCGACATCCTGGTTTCCAATGCCGGCCTGGCCTCCTCGGCGCCGATCGAGGAGACGACACTGGCCTTGTGGAACAAGAATATGGACATCCTGTCCACCGGCTATTTCCTGGTTTCGCGCGAGGCTTTCCGTCTGTTCCGCGCCCAGAAAATCGGCGGCAACGTCGTCTTCGTCGCCTCCAAGAACGGGCTCGCCGCCTCGCCGAATGCGTCGGCCTATTGCACCGCCAAGGCCGCGGAGATCCATCTTGCCCGCTGCCTCGCGCTGGAGGGGGCCGAAGCGCAAATCAGGGTCAACGTCGTCAATCCGGACGCCGTGCTGCGCGGCTCGAAAATCTGGACCGGCGAGTGGAAGGAACAGCGCGCCGCGGCTTACAAGATGTCGACCGACGACCTCGAGGAGCATTACCGCTCGCGTTCGATGCTGAAGCGCTCGGTGTTCCCGGAAGACATTGCCGAGGCGATCTATTTCTTCGCCTCCGACATGTCGGCCAAATCGACCGGCAACATCGTCAATGTCGACGCCGGCAACGCGCAAAGCTTTACGCGCTAGGCGCCCTTTCCTTCTCCCCGTCTCCATACGGGCAGTTGAGGAGTGGCCGCGTAGCGGACGAAAAGCCAATTGCTTGGCTTTTCGAAGGACGAAAGCCCGAAGGGCGGATGAGGGGCGGCGCCAGCCGAACGCATTCTTGGGAGGAATTGCATGTCCGAAACAATTATCCGCGCCGACATAGTCGCCAGCCACAACACCGCGCGCCAACCCGACCTCGAGCACGACTACGCCTCGCTCGGCGAACGCCTCGACCGCCGCGGCATCGCCATCGACGCCATCCGCGACAAGGTCGAGAAATTCGGCGTCGCGATCCCGTCCTGGGGCGTCGGCACCGGCGGCACGCGTTTCGCGCGTTTCCCCGGTCCCGGCGAGCCGCGCGACATCTTCGACAAGATCGAGGAC
>NZ_RZSB01001439.1:0-437 GCF_004023285.1 Mesorhizobium sp. M2A.F.Ca.ET.067.02.1.1 | reverse complement strand
ACATGGCGCAGGAAGCCGTGCCGCAGATGAAACCGGGCTCGGCGATCATCAACACCGGTTCCGTCACCGGTATCGAAGGCTCGAAGGAATTGGTCGATTACTCGATGACCAAGGGCGGTATCCACGCCTTCACGCGCGCGCTCTCCGGCAACCTGATCGCCAAGGGCATTCGCGTCAACGCGGTGGCGCCCGGTCCGGTCTGGACGCCGCTCAACCCGTCGGAAAAGCAGGCGGAGGATGTTTCGCAGTTCGGCGCCAAGACGCCGATGAAGCGGCCCGCTCAGCCGGAGGAGATCGCGCCGGCCTATGTGTTCCTGGCCTCGCCGCAATGCTCCAGCTACATCACCGGCGAGATCCTGCCGATCATCGGGGGCTACTGACCACCAGGAGGATCCCATGAAGAAAGCGCTTCTCATCGCGGCCTTCGCGCTGATGCC
>NZ_RZSB01001438.1:0-437 GCF_004023285.1 Mesorhizobium sp. M2A.F.Ca.ET.067.02.1.1 | reverse complement strand
ACCTGATGCCGTCGGGCCGGTTCCTGATGGAAGATTTCTACTACGCCGGGGGGCTGGCTGCGGTCATGGCGTCGCTGGATGGGGCGGGGTTTCTCCATCGCGACGCCATGACCGTCAGCGGAAAGACGATCGGCGAGCTGGTCGACGGCGCGCCGAACTACAACAGCGAGGTAATCCGGCCGCTCGACCGGCCGCTGACCAGGGAAGGCGGCATATCGGTGCTGCGCGGCAACCTTGCGCCCAACGGCGCCGTCATAAAGCCCTCGGCGGCGACGCCGGCGCTGATGCAGCACCGGGGCAGGGCGGTGGTCTTCGAGAATATCGAGCACTACTACGCCCGCATCGACGACCCGGACCTCGGCATCGACGCCTCGTCGGTGATGGTGCTCAAGAATTGCGGGCCGCGCGGCTATCCGGGCATGGCCGAGGTCGGCAAC
>NZ_RZSB01001437.1:0-440 GCF_004023285.1 Mesorhizobium sp. M2A.F.Ca.ET.067.02.1.1 | reverse complement strand
GCTATACAGCGCGATGCTGGATGCGATCGACCTGCCGAAGCTGCGGCTGTCCTCGGTGAGTGCAATCAAGCAATGTTTCCGGGACTGGGGTTTGAGCCTGAACTAGTGGCACCGCACAGGGGTTTTGACCGGTCGGCTGTGTTTTGCGTTGGCAGGTGGCATGCTTTGGAGATTGGCCGGAACGCCCAAACGCTGGCGATGAACTGGAGGCTCCTGAACCTCGTCATTCTAGGGCGGAGCAAGGAGCGTAGCGACGCGCGCAGACCCTAGAATCCATTCCGTTACCGAGACCGAAGTGTGCAACGGTGCAGAATTCTGGACCGCAGCGGCGCTTCCAAGTCACGGCATGGATCCTCGGGTCTGCGCGCGTCGCTACGCTCCTTGCTCCGCCCGTGCATGACGACCGCTACAGGCGTCTCAGCTAATCGCCCAGCCACGGG
>NZ_RZSB01001436.1:0-441 GCF_004023285.1 Mesorhizobium sp. M2A.F.Ca.ET.067.02.1.1 | reverse complement strand
GGCAAGCCGATCCAGAGCCGGCTGTCGGCCGCCGACCCGGCCGGGCTGGACGACAAGGCGCGCGCGGTGGCGGCGCGCATCGCCAAGATCCCCAACGTCATCGACATTTCGGACGGCCTGCCGCCGCCCGGCGTCGACTGGGCGCTCGAGGTCGACCGCGCCAAGGCGGCGCAATACGGCATCAGCCCGACCTCTGTCGGCACGGTGGTGCAGCTGGTCACCAACGGCCTCAAGCTCTCGGAATACAGGCCAGCCGGCGCCGACGACGCGGTCGACATAAGGCTGCGCCTGCCGGAGGACCGGCGCACTCTGTCGACACTCGACGAGCTTCGCGTGCAGACCTCGCAAGGCTCGGTGCCGATCTCCAACTTCGTCGTGCGCAAGCCCGAGCCGACTGTCGGCATCCTCAACCGCATCGACGGCGCGCGCACCGTGGTCGTG
>NZ_RZSB01001435.1:0-442 GCF_004023285.1 Mesorhizobium sp. M2A.F.Ca.ET.067.02.1.1 | reverse complement strand
TTCCAGAACAGCAGCGAGCCGCAGATGCGGCAAAATCCGCGTCTGGCGACATCGGACGCGCCATACCAGCTGAGCACCTCGGCTCCCTCTATGTCGACATCGGCATCCTTGGCCGATGTCGCCGCGACGAAATGGCCGTTCTGCCTGCGGCATTGCGAGCAGTGGCAGTAGACGACACCGCGCAGGGCTCCCCTCGTCCTGAAGCGCACCGCTCCGCACAGGCATGCTCCGCTGTGTTTTTCCTCCATCCCGGTCTCCTTCGAATTCCTCTCGCGCTGGTGGCAGGATTCCAGTTTTGCGCCCGCCGGGCACCGGCAAATGCGACATCGGCGGGACGTGTTTCGCCCTGCACCTGCATAAGGGGCTATTACATCCTGAGGTAGAGAAAACCGTGCTGAAATCCGTCCTATTAAGGAAACTTTAGCGCGCTCGCATCTATGGT
>NZ_RZSB01001434.1:0-445 GCF_004023285.1 Mesorhizobium sp. M2A.F.Ca.ET.067.02.1.1 | reverse complement strand
GCATTGGCCGGATGGGTCGAGGCCTCGGCCGCCGCCTTCGCCTCGTCTCCCTTTGCTGCGGCCGGCGCGGCTTCCACCTTGACGGGGGTCTTTACCGGCGCCACCACTTCGCCCGCCACGGCCTGCGCGGCATCAAGCAGGTCCCGGTCGTTTTGCGAAAGCTTGCCGCGGTCGATCTTGCCGAGCTTGGCACGCACTTCATCGACGCTGGCCGATGTCATGGTGGAAAGGCTCGAATAGAGTTGGCTGCGCGGGTCGTCCTGGCTGCCGCCGCCGTTGCGGCCCAGTTCCGCCTTGGTCGCGGCAAAGGCCGAGAGCTCCGTCATCCCGTCGATCGCGGCGTGGCGCGCGATGCGCAGATAGATCACCTTCTCGCGCTCGGGATCCATCATCGAGGTGATGTCGGCGATCTTGTCCTGGCTGATCGCCATATGCAGCGTGATGA
>NZ_RZSB01001433.1:0-445 GCF_004023285.1 Mesorhizobium sp. M2A.F.Ca.ET.067.02.1.1 | reverse complement strand
TGACGCGGAAGCGCAGATCGTCGGTGGTCTTGCCGACAATGGCGAAGTCGAGCCCCCATTTGCGGAAGATCGCCTCGGCCTCCTCTTCCTTCTCGGGGCGCAGCACCATCAGCATGCGCTCCTGGCTTTCCGACAGCATCATCTCATAGGCGCTCATGCGCTCCTCGCGCACCGGCACCTGGTCGAGGTCGAGCTCGATGCCGAGGTCGCCCTTGGCGCCCATCTCGACCGCCGAGCAGGTGAGGCCGGCCGCACCCATGTCCTGGATGGCGATGACGGCGCCCGACGCCATCAACTCGAGGCAGGCTTCCAGCAGGCATTTTTCGGTGAAGGGATCGCCGACCTGCACGGTCGGGCGTTTCTCCTCGATCTTGTCGTCGAACTCGGCCGAGGCCATGGTGGCGCCGCCGACGCCGTCGCGTCCGGTCTTGGCGCCGAGATAGAC
>NZ_RZSB01001432.1:0-448 GCF_004023285.1 Mesorhizobium sp. M2A.F.Ca.ET.067.02.1.1 | reverse complement strand
GGTCGCTTCGATCAGGAAATGGCCGTCGGCGGAGGTCCGCGCATCGCCAAGCAGGATGGCGTCGGCATAGGCGCGCACCTTGCGGCCGGGATCGGCCGTGCCGGCGACGAAGATCTTGCTGCCGTCGATCTCGACCGCTTCGACGGCGATCTTGGGCTCGCCCGGGGCCGGCGCAGTCGCAGGCGCAGAAGCTTGATCACTGGCGGCGGGCGCGCTTGCGGCCGGAGCCTGGGCTGCCGGTGCCGCCTGGTCGGTGGCGGCGGGCGCCGCCGGCTTGGTCTCGACCCCGGGAACGGTGATAAGTTGCGAGGCCTTGCCCGGCTCCTCGACCATGGCCAGAACCTGCCCGGTCGGGCTCTGCGGCACCGAAACGACGGCGGTCTGGGCCGAGGCGACGGCAGTGCCGCCAACCGTCTGGCGCAGCGTGATCGTATAGTCGCCCGGCTTC
>NZ_RZSB01001431.1:0-451 GCF_004023285.1 Mesorhizobium sp. M2A.F.Ca.ET.067.02.1.1 | reverse complement strand
GTCCGCAGCACTGGAAAATCAATTGCCGCGATATCGATCCGGCGGACGCTGTGCTGTGCCTGCTCCGCCCCCTCGGCGTAGGCCTGCGCAAGAGAGCGACAGAGCCGGTCGGGGGATGGGTCGGGATGACCGACCACAATGAGGATGCGACGCGACATGGTCTGCACCTGGGAAGCCTGGCGTGGCGGTGTTACGGGCGCTCGACCCTTGCCACCTTGTAGGGGTGCATGGCTCCGTTGCGTTCGATCGAAACATATTCGCCTGTCACGAAGCGTTCGTCGCCAAGATGAAAACCGGTCTCGTCATCGCGATCGCCTTCGGCATAGTCGAAATACCATTGCCCGCCCGGCTTGCGGCGGAGGCGGCCGATCAAGTCGTCCTCGCCAGTGCAAAAACGGCGCACGCGGCAGGCGGCCCGGTGCGATTTCCATTCTTCCGCGTCAATCCTGCC